>NZ_JBFAPC010000005.1:0-80716 GCF_040675535.1 Patulibacter sp. NPDC049589
CCTGGTCCTTGTAGAAGCCCTGGTACTGAAACGGGTTGGACTTCGCATCCGCGGACAGGTCGTCGTCGTCGGAGCCGACCGGATCACCGTAGGGGGCGGGCCGCCCGGACCGCCGCCGAAGCCGCCGTGGCCGCCGCGTCCGAAGCCGCCCTCGTGGGTCGCGGTGACCTGGAAGTCCTTGTCGAGCGTGACCTGCGCCTGGGTGCCGTCGGCCTTGCGCACGCGCGCCTCGAACGTGCCGTCGGGACGGCTCTCGATCCCCACGAGCGTGGAGCCCGGGTATTTGGCGAGGACGGCGTCCGACGCCTTGTCCGTGATGCCGCCCGTGAGGGGCGTCGGGGTGCCGGAGCTGCTGGTCGCGGCGTACGCGACGCCGCCGGCTCCGAGGCCGAGCACACCCACGGCCGCGATCGCGACCGTCCGGGACTTCAGGGAGCGGATCATGGGCGCGAGCATCCTCCCCGCGGCTCGGAGGAGCCGAAGAACTTGCTGGGAATGGGCTGAGAGTTCGGTGCGGCGCCCCTTGGTGGGGCCGGCGGAGCGCCGGCGCGGGCTCGCGGTCGTCCGGCCCGGGTCGCTCGCCGACCGCTGGGTAGTGACCGCCGACGCGCGTCCGGCCGGGCGCGCGTCCGTGCAGTCTCAAAGGGAAAGCGATGGGCTCGATGACCCGATCCGAGCAGAAGGTCCTGCAGTACCTGAAGGAGGCCCGTGCGAGCGAGCTGGCGCTGGTGCGGGTCCTGCAGTCGCAGATCGCGATGACCCCGCGCGGGGCGTTCCGCTCCGGCCTCGAGCAGCACCTGACCGACACCCGCGCGCACGCCCGGCGGTTGCGCGAGCGGATCGGCGAGCTCGAGCCCGGCTTCCATCCCGTCCGGCTGGCCGTCGGGGTCGCCGAGGGCGTCGTCGGCCAGGCGCTCGCGCTGAGCAAGACGCCGCTGGACCTCGTGCGCGGCGGGAGCGGCGAGGAGAAGGTCCTGAAGAACGCCAAGGACGCCGCCGCGACCGAGGCGCTGGAGATCGCGACCTACACGGCGCTCGAGCGGCTGGCCCGGCGCACGGGCGATCAGCGGACCGCGGTGCTCGCGGTCGGGATCCGGCGCGAGGAGGAGCGGATGCTCGAGCGCGTCCTCGCCGCGATCCCGGGGCTCACCGACGCGGTGCACGCCGCCGAGGTCGACGGCGACTCCTCGTACGACGTCGCCGAGACCGGCGCGGCCGACGCCGTGCGCCGGGCCGCGGGCACGGCGAAGGACGCGGTGTCCGACGCGCGGGTCGCGGCGAAGGACGGCGCGAAGGCCGCGACAGAGCGCGTCGAGCGGGCCGCGCGCAAGACCGAGGGGACGGCGTCCGACGCCGGAGACGCCGCGAAGGCGGCGAAGGACCGCGCCGAGAAGACGGCGGCGAAGGCCGACCAGGCGGCGAAGGACGCCGCCCGCGCCGCGGCCGACCGTGCCGACGACGTCGCCGCGAAGGTCGAGGAGGTCGTGTCGGACGCCGGGGCCGTCGCGGCGGGACCGGCGGTCCCGGCCGCCGACCTCGAGAAGCCGTGGCCCGGCTACGACGAGCTGTCCGTCGAGGAGATCCGGGCGGTCCTGCTGACCGCCGACGCGGACGCCGCGCAGGAGGTCGTCGACTACGAGGCGGCCAACCAGGCCCGCGACGAGGTGCTGGCCGACGCGGGACGCAAGGTCCCGTCGGCCTGAGCGGGGCGGTCGGGCCCGGAACGGGGTACGTCCCGATCCGGGCTGTCGGCGGGCACCGGCTGGTCGCCGGCGCCCGCGCCGGCGCCGGGGGCACGACCTGCCCCGAGCCGGCCGGCCGCCCGCGGGCCCTCAGGTCCCGGGCGCCGCGCGACCCGGGCCCGTCGGCCCGTACGGCTCGTAGGCGCGCAGCGCCCGCCGGGCCGCCGCGACGCGCCGGCGGTCCGCCCGCTTCCCACCCGCCGTGTCGACGGGCCGGTCGGCGTGGTGCGCGACGGTCCGAGCGGCGGCGAGCGTCGCCTCGGTCCCCGGGGTGGCCCGGAGCCGGTCGTCCTGGGCGGCGCTCATGCCGCCAGCTCCCGGGTCGTCCCGGGCTCGAGGTGCTCGCGCATCCGGCCGGCGGCCTGGTCGAGGATCCGCGACACCTGCATCTGCGACACGTTGATGCGGTCGCCGATCTCGCGCTGGAGCATCTCGTCGTCGAAGCGCATCCGCACGACGCTGCGATCGCGGTCGCTGAGGGTCGCCATCGCGTCCTCAAGCAGGTCGACGTTCTCGACGTGCTGGTAGCCGGCGTCGGAGCGGCCGAGCGTGTCGAGCACGTCGCGGTCCTCCCCGGTGGGGTGGCTCAGCGAGTTGATGCGGAAGCACCCGGCTGCGCGGCGCGCGTCGGCGATGCGGTCTTCCGTCGTCTCCAGCCGGCAGGCGAGCTCGGCGTCCGTGAGCGGACCGCCACCGTGCTCGGCGCGCGCCTCCTCGGCGGTGACGCGCGTCTGCAGCTCCTTCATCGAGCGGGGCACCGCGACCGACCAGCAGTGGTCGCGGAAGTGCCGCTTCATCTCCCCGGTGATCGTCGGCGCCGCGTACGACACGAAGCGGTGCGGCCGCGACAGGTCGAAGCCCTCGATCGCCTTGACCAGGCCGAGCATGCCGACCTGGACCAGGTCCTCGAGCTCCTCGCCGCGACCCGCGTACTTGCGGGCGAACGCCCGGACCATCGGGGTGAACCGGGTCACGAGCTCGTCGTACGCCTCGGCGTCGCCGTGCCGGCGGTACCGCTTCAGCAGCTGCTTGTCGCGCAGCTCGCGCTGCGTCGCCTCTTCCAACATGGGCGGATCCCTCGATGCGTTGAACCGTGTAGCGCGCATCGCCCGAGCCGGTGAAGGCGACGGAGGACAACCCACTTGGAGCAAGGTGCGCCGCCGCCCGGGGGACCGTCGGATCTCCGCTGCACGCTCGCCCGGGAACCGGTCGGCGTCGGAGGCGGCCTGATCGGCAGCGCTCTCTCCTAAGACCCGTCCCGGGCACCTCCCAAACGTCGGGAGGGAGATTCGTCGCCGAACGGCCGTCGCCGCCCGCGGCTGGCGCACCGCCGGCCCCGCCCCGCGCTCTCTCCCCCCGGGCACCGCCGTTCCCGGGGGAGAGACCGCGGCGGGCCCCGCCGGCCGTCCTACTTGCCGGGGTTCTGGACCTCGCCGATGACCTCGTCGGGGAAGCCGGCGTCCTTGCGCAGCTTCGCGACGATCTCGTCGATCTCGCCCAACGCGTAGCTCGGCGCGAAGACGTCGCTCTGCTGCGGCAGGTCGAGCGGCAGCGGACGCAGGGAGGGGTCCTCGTCGACGACCTCGAGCGGCTCGCCCGTCTCGGGGTGGTTGCCGTTGAAGACCGCCGACAGCTCGCGGTAGTCGTCCGGGGAGAACCGGTACAGGCGGCGGTGGTCGCCAATGTCGATGTAGGGCTTCGACTCCTTGATCGCGTCGGAGGGGACGCGGGGGCCGGGGAAGAGCTTCGTCAGGTCGGCGCCGGTGAGGTGCTCCACCGCGCGGGCGTAGGCGACCTGGTGGACGCCGCCGCGGACGAGCAGGTAGCCCGTCAGGGCGCGGGCGGCCGGGTGGTCGCACGCCTCGTAGACGCGCAGCTTGCCGGAGCGCGCGCCGGTCTCGAGGAAGTAGTTGTGCGTCAGGTCCGACAGCAGGTCGCCGGACGAGAACACGTTGTCGCCGGTCCACGGCAGGCCGCGGGAGTCCTGCGGCAGCGCGCCGCGGCCGCCGTTGACGTAGTGGTGCGGGTTGCCGGGCAGGCCGGGCATGTCGAGCAGCGGGGACTTCTGGACCTTCAGCTCGTCCTTGATCGACCGCGTGTCGGTGAGCATCGAGTTGATCGTCGCGGCGACGAGCTCGATGTGGCCGAACTCCTCCGCGGCGATGTTCGAGATGAGGTCGAAGAACGGCCGCGCCTTCTGCCGCTCGCGGAAGTTGAACGACTGGAACGTGTAGTTCAGGAAGGTCGACATCTCGCCGAACTTCCCGCCCATCAGCTCCTGGACGACGGCCGCCTGGGCGGGGTCGGGATCGGTGGGGGGCGGCAGCTCGGCGAGCCACCGGTCGATGCGCAGGATCATGTGACGCTCTCCTCGGTGTGGTGGGCTCCGTCACTGCCCGGCGGCGGGGTGGCGAAACGCCTGCGGCGTCCCGCGATCGGGGCCGTGGGAACGGCCCGTCGGAGCACCGTGCGTGGAGGCCTCCGGCGGGGTAGTGATCGGCGATGCGCGTCGTCGTCCTGGGAGCCACCGGCAACGTGGGGACGGCGGTCGTGCGCGCCCTCGTCGCCGAATCCCGCGTCACCGCGATCACCGGGTTCGCCCGCCGCGCGCCCGAGACGGCGCCGCCGAAGGTGCGCTGGGTCGCCGGGGACGTCCGCGATCACGACCTCGCCGAGCTGTTCCGCGGGGCGGACGCGGTGGTCAACCTCGCGTGGCGGATCCAGCCCTCGCGCCGCCGCGACATCACCCGCGAGACGGACGTCGGCGGCACCGCGCGGGTGCTGGACGCCGTGGCCGCCGCCGGCGTCCCGACCGTCGTCCAGGCGTCGTCGCTGGCGGCGTACGGCCCGCACCGCGGCGACCCGGGAGCGCGGGTGGCGGAGGACTGGCCCGCCGTCGGCATCTCGACGTCGTTCTACTCCCGCGAGAAGGTCGCGGCGGAGGCGCTGCTCGACGTCTTCGAGGAGCGCCACCCGGCCGTGCGCGTCGTCCGGCTGCGCCCCGCGCTGATCTTCCAGCGGTCCGCGGCGCAGGAGGTCCGCCGGTACTTCCTCGGCCCGTTCTGGCCCAGCCCGCTCGTCCGCCCGGGCCGCATCCCCGTCGTGCCGCTGCCGCCCGCGCTGCGCTTCCAGGTCGTCCACGCCGACGACGTCGCCGAGGCGTACCGCCTGGTGCTGCTCGACGACGACGCGCGCGGCGCCTACAACGTCGCGGCGGAGCCGGTGATCACGCCGCGCCGCTTCGCCCGCGTGCTGGGCGGCGACCGCGGGACCCCGGTGCCCGTCCCCGCCGCCGCGCTCCGCCTCCTCGCGAAGGCGACGTGGCTGGCCCGCGTGCAGCCGACGCCGCCCGGGTGGCTGGACCTCGCGATGGGGTCCCCGCTGCTCGACACGACCCGGATCCGCGGCCTCGGCTGGGCGCCGCGCCACGACGGGCCGTCGACGCTGCTGGAGCTCCTCGAGGGCCTGCGGGACCGGGCGGGCGGCGACACCCCGCCGTTGGACGCGGACGCGGGCGGCCCGTGGCGCAGTGGCGAGGTCTCGTCGGGGATCGGCGGCGGTTCGTAGGACCCGGCGGTCCGCGGCGAGGGATCGCGCGGCGAGCGGCGCCGGCCGACCCGGCCCCGGCCGGCGGCTCAGGCGGGCCCGTGGGGCTGCAGCAGCGTCTTGATCATGCCGTCCTGCTTCTTCTGGAACGACTCGTAGGCCTTCGGGCCGTCGTCCAGGGAGAGCTTGTGGGTGGCCAGCCGCTCGACGCCGAGCGGGTCGTCGTCGCCGGTGACCAGCGGCAGCAGGTCGGGGATCCAGCGCTTCACGTTCGCCTGGCCCATCCGGATCGTCACCTGCTTGTCGAAGAGCTGGAGCATCGGCATCGGGTCGGCCATGCCGCCGTAGACGCCCGAGAGCGAGATCGTGCCGCCGCGGCGGACGACGTCGCCGGCGGCGTGCAGCACGCTCATCCGGTCGATGCCGGCGGTCTCGAAGAGCTTCTGCGCGACCGCGTCGGGCAGGAACCCGGCCATCGCCTGGGCGAACTTGCCCACAGGCGCGCCGTGGGCCTCCATGCCGACGGCGTCGATGACGCTGTCGGGCCCGCGTCCGTTCGTCTGCTCCTGCAGGTGCGCCGTCAGGTCCTCGACCTTCGTCGTGTCGACCGGGATCGCGCCGCGCCGCTCGGCCTCGGCCAGCCGCTCGGGCACGAGATCGATGCCGAAGACCTTCGACGCGCCGCGGTGCAGCGCGACCTGCGCCGCCATCAGGCCGATCGGGCCCAGACCGAAGACCGCGACCGTCCCGCCCTCCGGGATGTCGGCGTACTCCACGCCCTGCCAGGCGGTCGGGAGGACGTCGGAGAGGTAGACGAAGCGGTCGTCCTTCGGGCCCTCGGGGACCTTGATCGGCCCGTACTGCGCCTGCGGCACGCGCAGGTACTCGGCCTGGCCGCCGGGGACCTGGCCGTAGAGCTTGGTGTAGCCGAGCAGGGTGGCGCCGGAGCCGTACTCGCGGACCTGCGTCGTCTCGCACTGCGACTGCAGGTCGTGGTCGCACATGAAGCAGTGCCCGCACGAGACGTTGAACGGGATCACCACCCGGTCGCCGGGCGCGATGTGGGTGACCTCCGGGCCGACCGCCTCCACGATGCCCATCGGCTCGTGGCCGAGGACGTCGCCGGCGTCGAGGAACGGGCCGAGGACCTCGTAGAGGTGCAGGTCCGATCCGCAGATGCCGCTCGACGTGATCTTGATGATCGCGTCGGTCGGGTGCTCGATCGTGGGGTCGGGCACGGTGTCGATGCGCACGTCGCGCTTGCCGTGCCAGGTCAGGGCCTTCATGGGTGCTCCGAGCGATTGGGGACGTTCGCGGCATCCCTACCCCCGGCCCCGGGCGGCAATCGCCCCGTGCCGTGCTCAGGGCCGTGGCGCCCCGGCGTCCGCGATCCGCTCCTGCGGCTCGTGGCGCCCGAGGCCGAGGAGGCGGCCGTAGCGGCCGACCCCGGCGTCGTCGAGGTCGGCGGACGCGAGCGAGCGGATGAAGCCGTACGCCAGCAGCACGTGGTACCGCGACTGCGTCTGCCGGTAGACGAGGTAGGCCAGGCCGGAGGACATCGTCGGGCGGAAGTCCTCGACCCGCAGCTGCAGCCGGGCGGTGCTCATCGGCGTGGCGTCCCGCTCGGTCGCGACGCCGTCCTCGCGCCGGACCTCGAGCTCGAGGGAGCCCTGCCCCCGGCCCTTGCGGGAGATGAGGAGCCCGCGGTCGATCGGCCAGCGGATGGTCGCGACGCCGCCGTCCACCTCGAACTCCGGCGCGCGGAAACCGAGGAGCTTGATGCGCGGGGTCACGAAGCAGACGAAGCGCGCGCCGTCCTCGACGTGGACACGGATCAGGCCGAGCGACGTCTTCTCCATGTAGAGCCAGTAGAGGCTCGCCAGGCGCTCGAGGTGCGGGAGGGTCCACGTCCGGTCCAGACGCTCCGTGGGGACCGTGATCGACGCGGACTGCTTCGAGAAGACGGTCCCGGTCCCGCGGTCGAGGCCGGTGTCGTCGACGAAGTGCCCGATGCGGCTGGGGTCGTCCGACGCGGCGAGCTCGCGGATCGCGCCGCGCATCGCCCACAGCGCGATCGGCAGGGTGACCAGCAGGACGAGGGCGATGATGAGGGCGAACGGCACGGCGGACTCCGGGCTCGGGATGACGGGCGGACGGGACGAGGATCCGCCGCGGCCGGGGAACGGACGGGCGGGCGCCGTGCGGCGCAGCCCGGTCTCCACGACCCCTCTGTACCCGCGCCGCGGCACCGCGAGCGGGAGCTGTCGCGCGGGCGCGACGACGCGGCACCGGCGGCGGGCGACGCCCCGGCAGCCTCGGGCTCGGACCCCGCTGGGGCCCCGGGCCCGAAGACGGGTCTCGTCCACGATGTCGTCGTCCCGGTCGCCCAGGCGGCGATCGGCGGCGTCGTCAGCGCGGCGGTCAGCCACCTGGCGTCGGGACCGGGCGCGCCGAAGACGGCGAAGCCCGCGCCTGCCGCGAAGCCGGAGGAGGCCGGGCACCGGGCGACGCTCCGAGGCTCCGTTCGGGCAGCGCCGTCGTCCGGGCACCTCGGCGACCGGGTGCGGCACCGGCCCGGCCGCGCCGACGTCCCCCCGGCCGTCAGCCGCCCGGCCGCTCCGCGGCGACCCGGCGGACGAGGTCGTCGACGAGCGCGAGCTTGTCGATCACCGCCGGCGCGAGGACGAAGGGGTAGAGGTCGTCCGCCCCGATGCTGCGGTTGATCGCGTTCAGCGCGTAGGTCAGCGGCAGCCACGTGTCGAGCATCGAGCGCAGGTCGTCGGGCGCGGCCGCGGGGTAGGCGTAGAGCGGCGCGGCGTCGGCCGCGAGCACCGCCGGCCCCGACACGCTGACCCCGTAGGCGATCGTCGTCTGCAGGACGTCGCGGATGTGGAGGTAGTGCGCGAACGTCTCCGCCCAGTCCTCCCACGGGTGCATCGTGGCGTAGGCCGTGACGTACCCGTCCTGCCAGCCCGCCGGCGGCCCGTCGCGGTAGTAGCGCTCCATCGCGGCGTCGTAGTCCGCGGTCACGTCCCCGAACGCGGCGACGACGCGGGCTGCCCCGGCGGATCCCTCCGGCGCGAGGACCGTGGCGTAGTGGTGGGCGACCTCGTGGCGCAGGTGCCCGAGTACCGTCCGGTACGGCTCGCCCAGGTCCTTCCGCATCCACTCGCGGTAGGCGGGGTCCGCCTCGGTCACGTCGATCGTGACGATGCCGAACGCGTGGCCGGTCACCACCGGCCCCGGCGTGCTCGACCGCATGTCGAAGCCGAGACCCTCCTCGTGGTCGCGGAAGCTGCGGACCGGCAGGCCGAGCTCGAGCAGCTCGAAGACCAGCCGGCGCTTGGCCGCCTCCGCGACCCGGTACTGGGCGAGCCCCGCGGGATCGTCGTCGTCGGGCCGCAGCCGGGTCAGCGCGCACGCGGGGCAGAGCCCGCCCGGCCCCGCAACGCCGTTGCAGGCGATCAGGTCGCGGTTGGCGCACGCGTTCCCGGGCCAGAGCCGGACGATCTCGCGGGTCGGCCAGTCGAAGCCGAGGACCGTGTCGGAGTGCAGGCAGTGCGTGCTCTCGAACGTCACGAGGTGACGGCAGTCGGGGCAGGTGAACGCGCGCACGGGAGGAGGGTGACAGGCACGGTCGCCGGCCCGGCACCGGGCAGTCATCGAGTGCCGCGTCGACGGGTTCCGCTTCGACCTCGCCTCGGCGCTCGCGCGGCAGCTCTACGACGTCGACCGGCGCTCGTCGTTCTTCGACACGATCCACCAGGATCCGGTCCTCAGCCAGGTGAAGCGCATCGCGGAGCCGTGGGACGTCGGCCCCGGCGGCGACCAGGTGGGCACCTTCCCGGTGCCGGCTCTGACGGCCTGGCGGTTGCATCCGCGCCGCAGAGGGCTAGCGTGGAGGCGGGGGAGCCCCGCGCGCACGCCGTGCGCGCGGTCCCGCCAGGACGTGACGGAGGTCCTCCGGCACCAGCGAGTCCAGGACTCGGGACGAGGAGGTCGGTGTGTCGGACGTTCGAACCACACCCCATGCGGAGATCTCGGGGGCGGTGGCGCACCTGTACAAGTCGCGCACCGGGCGCGGGCCGACGACCATCACGACGCTCCTGACCTCGGGGCTCGTGGTCTGCGTGATCGAGGACAGCACGACACCGTTCGAGGGGACGCTGATGCAGCTCGGCGCCGCCGAGGTCGTCAACGAGGCCCGCCGGACGTTCCAGCGCGCGGTCGGCCCGCAGCTGGTCGAGGAGGTGGAGCGGATCCTCGGCCGCACCGTCCGCGGGCACGTGCCCACGTACGACGCCGCGGTCGACGCGGGCACCGACCTGTTCCTGCTGGAGGCCGTGCCGGCCTGAGACCGCGCGCCAGAACGCCGCCGATCCGCGGTGCCACGGGCCTGCGACCGTCATCTGCGAGGCTCGGCCGGTCCGCCGGGGCGGGTCGATGACGACCGCCGCCCGCCGGGCGCAACCGCCATCCGAACCCGGAGCCTCCGATGTCCGTCACCGCGATCCTCGACCTGCACTTCAAGCCGGAGGCCGTCGAGCAGGCGCTCGAGATCCTCACCCGCGCGCTGGCGGACACCCGCGCGTTCGACGGCTGCGAGGGCGTGACCGTCGTCCAGGACCGCGACGACCCGGCGCACGTCGTCGCGGTCGAGCAGTGGGCCTCGCTGGAGGCCGACGCCAGATACCGCGAGTGGCGCGCGGGCGACGGGGCGATCACGGACCTGCCGCCGACGCTGGCCGGCGCGCCGTCGCTCTTCGTCGGGACGGACATCGCCGCGCTCTAGCGGGACGCACCGGGGACGCGACGCCGTCGTCGGGGACGGCGCCTGGCGCCCGGCCGCGCCGACGCGTCGGAGCGGCCGGCCGACCTGCGGGCGATCCCTCGAGGATCGCCGCCGGTTCACGCGTCCGCCGGGACCGGCAGCGCCGCCACGACGTCGCGGTGCGCGAACACCACGGCGGGGTGGTCCTGCAGGGCCTTCAGGTACCGCGCGCCGAACGTCGTGCCGGCGTCGGGTGCCACGAGCAGCGCGCGGAGCCGGTCGAGCGCCGCGGTGCGGCGCGCGACGTCGTCCTCGCCGCGCGCGGCGTCGAGCTCCGCGATCAGTGCCGAGAGGGTGCTCAGCCAGTCGAAGCGCAGGTCCTCGGTCGCGGCCTGCAGGACCTCGCCGGCGCTCATCCGGCCGGCGAAGCGCTCGGCCGTGCGGCGCTGCTGCTCGGCCGCGGCGGCCAACGTCGGCTGAGCGGGACGGGGCGGGGCGGCGGATACCGCTGCGGCGGGGCTCGCCGGTCCGTGGTGGTCCGGTCAGCGGGTGGGTCCGGCCCGTGCGCAGGGCACGACCGCCCCACGGCCACCCCCCGATGCGCTTGACTGGCCGGTGAACCCCCCGTTGCCTCCGTTCACCGATCAGGAGCAGGACCTCGATGACCAGCACCACCTCCCGCATCCGGCGTCGGGCGACGACGAGCGTCGCGTCCCTGGGCGCCGCGGCGGCGATCGTCGCGGTCGGCGTGTCCGCCGCCTCGACGTCCGCGGCGACGCCCGGCGACCAGGCGACCACCCGCGCCGGCACGTGCCAGACGAGCTACTCGAGCAGCCGCGACCTGACCGCGGCCCAGCAGCTGCTGGGCCGGACCCCGGCCGGCCGGCTGCCCGACGGGGTCGCGAGCCAGCCCGCGATCTCCCGCGACAGCCGCGCCAACCGCGTGGTCGCCTACACGTCGACGTCGACGACGACCGCCACCCCGGTCGCCCCCGGCACGCGCAACATCTTCGTCGTGCGCCGCACCGGCACGATCGCCAAGAACGCCAACGCCTGGCAGGTCGGCGCCACGCAGCTGATCTCCGTCGGGACGGGCGGCGCCGCGGCGAACGGCGACTCGTTCGGCGCGTCGATCTCCGGCTACACCGGCGGGAGCGACGCCGCCAAGGGCCCGAGCAAGCTCGCGTTCCTGTCGAAGGCGACGAACCTGCCGGGCGGCAACGCGACCGGCACGAGCGCGTTCACGGCGTCGGTGAACGGCGGCGGGATCTCCCGGATCGACGCCCCGGGCACCGCGACGGGCGTCGGCATCTCGGGCGACTCGAAGCTCGTCTACGTCTCCACCGAGTCCGGGCTCTACGTGCAACGCGGGTCGCGCGTGAAGAAGCTCGTGTCGGGCTCGGGCATCTCCTCGCCGTCGACGACGCTCAACGGCAAGCAGGCCGCGTACGAGCAGAACGGGACGGTCTTCACGATCAAGTCCAACGGCAGCGGCCGCAAGAAGATCGCCAAGGGCACCGCGCCCCAGAGCGACGGCGGCAACCCGAGCGGCTCCGGAATCGGCCTGATCCGCGCGATCGCGTTCAAGCGCGGCGGCGGTGCGTGGCGCGCCGAGATCGCGGGCTCGAAGGTCCGCCAGGTCCGCTTCGGGAACGCGCCGGGCGGCGCCGTCTCGATCAACGGCGGCGGCAACGGCGTCGGCTTCGGCAACGGCGCCAACGTCTGCCTGCAGGTCCGGCTCCTCGGATCCGACCCGCGGTCCGGCGGCTACGACATCCCGCAGGGCGCCTGCCCCGCCGGCCAGGGCGACGTCACCGACGTGTCGGTCAGCACCCGCTACAACTACCTCGCCTTCGCGTGCTCGAAGGGCGGCCTGTACCTGCAGTACGTCGGCGGGAAGTAGGGGCCCGGGCGCGGCGGGCGGTCGTCGCCGCCCGCCGTCCCGGTCGTGGCGCCGGCCCGCCCGCATCGCCTGGTCCCACCGGCACGCCGCACCGTCCTGAGTACCGTGGAAGGACGGTTCCGGGAGTCGCCCGGGTCACGCGCCCGGGGTGTCCCGGGGCGGCGAGGAGGTCGTGATGGACGTGCGGTTGTCGGTACTGGATCTGGCTACGGCGGGCGGGAGCGTCTCGCCGCGGGACGCGCTGCTCGGGAGCGCCGAGCTGGCCAAGCGCGCCGAGGACTGGGGCTACGGGCGCTACTGGTTCTCGGAGCACCACAACATGCCGAGCATCGTGTCCTCGACGCCGGCCGTCCTCGCGGGCTACATCGCCGCGAACACCGAGCGGATCCGCGTCGGCTCGGGCGGCGTGATGCTGCCCAACCACTCGCCGCTGATCATCGCCGAGCAGTACGGCACCCTCGAGACGCTCTACCCCGGACGCGTCGACCTGGGCCTCGGCCGGGCGCCGGGCACGGACTTCGACACGGTGCGCGCGATGCGCCGCTCGCCCGAGGCGTCCGACCGCTTCCCGCAGGACGTCCAGGAGCTGCAGCGCCTGCTCGGTCCGTCGCACCCCGGGCAGACCGTCCGCGCGATCCCCGGCGAGGGCACGAACGTGCCGCTCTACATCCTCGGCTCCTCGCTGTTCGGCGCGCGCCTGGCGGCCCAGCTCGGCCTGCCGTACGCGTTCGCGTCGCACTTCGCGCCCGCCGAGCTGCTGAACGCGTCGGCCCTCTACCACGAGGAGTTCCGGCCCTCGGAGCAGCTCGAGGCGCCGTACATGATCGCCAGCATGAACGTCTTCGCCGCCGACACCGAGGACCAGGCGAAGATCCTCCACGCCACGGCGCTCGAGAAGATGGCCCGCGCCCTCAGCGGCCGGCAGATCGACGGCACCGACCGCGCCGAGACCGAGGCGATCCTGCGCTCGCCCGTCGGACGCCATGCCCTGCAGATGCTCCACTTCTCCGCTGTCGGCGACGCCGACCAGGTGGGCGAGCAGGTGACCGCGTTCGCGAAGCAGGCCGGCGCCGACGAGGTGATGGTCGCGATGAACGTCGCGGACCTGTCCGCCCGGATCCGCTCCTACGAGCTGCTCGCCGGGGCGCTCGTGCGGGACGGCGCGCAGACGGTGGTGGGCGGCTGAGCGGTCGGCGCGACTCGGTCGTCCACGGGCCGAGGCTCCGGGTGGGTGGTCGACGGGCCTGTCGGCTCAGTCTCGCTCGGCGAGACGGTCTGCGCCGCGCGAGGCCGTCAGGCGGGCGCCGGCGTCCGCGCGCGCCGCGTCGTCGCCCACGCGAGCGCGAGCGCGAGGACGCCGAGCAGCGGATGGACGACGCGGTCCCGCGCGTCGACGGGGACGACGCCGAGGAGGTCCGCGTCGTGCACGAGCTCGAGGCCCGTCATCAGCAGGTAGGCGGCGCCGACGAGCAGGACCGCCGGCACCTCGTGCTCCCGGCGCGCGAGCCCGAACGCCAGCACGGCGCAGATCGCGAGCTGCAGGACCGAGCGCCAGCCGTCGCCCGGCGTGCCGAAGCTCGCCCCGGCGGCGAGGGTGCTCACCGCCCGCGCGCCGAGGAAGACGATGGTCAGGCCCGCGTACCACTGGGCCGGGCGGACGGGGCGGATGCGTCGGTCGAACACGGTGACTCCTCGAGGGCTTACTGCCATGGTGGCAGTACTGTAGCGCCTATACTGCCACCGTGGCACTAGTGAGCGACCCGGATCGTCCCCGCCGGCGCCGGCGCACCCCGGAGGAGGCGCGGGCCGAGATCCTCGCGGCGGCGTCGGAGCTGCTCACCGACCGGCGGTCGGAGCTCACCGTCGCCGCGATCATGGAGCGCACGACGCTGTCCCGGAAGTCGTTCTACGTTCACTTCCGCGACCGCGCGGAGCTCATGACCTGCCTCGTGGCCCCGCTGCGCCGGGGGGCCGACGAGGCGCTCGAGCGCTGGCGGACGGCCGACGACCCGATCGTCGCCGGGAGGGCCGCGCTGCGGAGCGCCGCCCACGCCTACCGCCTGCACGGCGCCGTCCTGCGTGCGCTCGCGTCCGCGGCGGAGCGCGACCCCGAGATCGCCGTGGCGTGGGCGGGCTTCGTCGACCCGGTGGTGGACCTCGGCACCCGGACGATCACCGACGCCGTCGCGGCCGGCACGAGCACCGGCCTCGACCCGGGGCGGACGGCCCGCGCGCTGGTGACGATGAACGTGCACTGCCTCCTGGGCCTGGAGCCCGACGCGAGCGACGCGGAGCTCGAGGCCCTCGTCACGACGCTCGCGGCGGTGTGGGAGCGGACGATCTACGCGACGACGGCCTGAGGTGGCCGGGGCGCGAGGGGGCCCGTGCGTGCGGGTGGGCGCCGCCGTCAGCCGCGACGGCGTGGCCTGGGGTGGGCGTGCTGTCTCCGCGCTCGACTCCGCGTGCCCCGGCGCCCCTACCCCCGCAGCACCGGCGGGTGCGTCCCGCCGACGACCTCGAACTCGCCCGGCCGGACCTCGTCGCCGCACGCGCGGCAGACGGTGACCGGGTGCAGCTCGGCGCCGCAGCGGTGGCGGAAGACCGCCGTCGGGAGGTCGTCCTCGCCGGTGTGGCGCTCGCCCCAGATCTTCAGGGCGAGGAGGACCGGGACGAGGTCCGCGCCGGCCTCGGTCAGGAGGTACTCGTGGCGGACCGGGCGCTCGGAGTACTGCCGGCGCGCGATGACGCCGGTGTCCTCGAGCTTGCGCAGCCGGGTGGTGAGCAGCGACCGCGGGGCGCCGGTGAGCGTCGCGAGCTCGGAGAACCGGCGGTTGCCGTAGAGGATCTCGCGCAGGAGCGGCAGCGAGTGGCTGTCGCCGAGGACCGCGACGGCGTCGGTGACGGAGCAGACGCGAGGACTCGGTAGCACTTCTGGACCCACGCCAATACGGTACACCGCGGGTGGTCCAATATCTGGACCACGACCGCGGCCGGGAGCAGCCCATGGACGTCCCCGAGACCTTCGCCGACCGCAACACGGCCTTCGCCACCGACGGATTCGACCCCGCCCTGCGGATGATGCCGTCGCTGCGGACGATCGTCGCCGGCTGCGTCGACCCCACCGACGTCCTCGGCCTCCAGCCGGGCGAGGTCGCCGCGATCCGCAACGTCGGCGGCCGCGTCACGCCCGCCACGCTGCTGGAGCTCGCCCTGCTGCGCAAGGCCTCGCCGGCGGCCGGCGGGGCAGCCACCCGCGCTCGGTGCGCTCGAGCTCGGCGAGCCCGCGCAGCAGGTCGACCGCGATGGGGTGCGAGGCGAGCTCGGGGCCCGACGATCCGGCGGACGGGGAGGCGGGGAGGCGGGGAGGCCCATGCCCGCAGTCTGTCGCCGCGCGGGGACGGGCGACGCGACGTCGGGCGCGGGCCACCGCCCGGCGCCGGTCCGGCGCGCGTCAGCCGGCGGGCGGGACCGCCGGGGGGAGCCCGAGCGCCGCGCGCAGCACGCGGACGACACCGTCCTCGGTGTTCGCCGGCGCGACGTGGCGGGCGGCGTCCAGGATCTCGGGGTGGGCGTTGGCCATCGCGAACGAGTGCTCGCAGGCGGCGAGCAGTTCGAGGTCGTTGAGGTAGTCGCCGAAGGCCATCGTCTGGGCCGGCGTGATCCCGAGCTCGCGCTGCAGGTCCCGGACCGCGGCGCCCTTGTCCGCTCCGGCGCTCATCACGTCGATCCAGTGCTCGCCAGAGACGACGACCTGCTCGTCCACGACCAGCCCGCGCACCGCCGGCGCGGTGTTCTCGGCGCCGGCGAAGTCGAAGACCGCGAGCTTGAGGATCTCGTCGTCGTGATCCGTGACGTCGCCGAGGACGTCGAGCGCGACGTAGTACCGGCGGACCTCGGCGAGGAACGCGTCGTCGGCGCGCTCGATGTACGCCGAGCGCTTGCCGCAGACGACGATGCCGATGTCCGCGCCGTCGGCGACCAGGTCGCGGACGCCGCCGACGACGGCCTCGACGAGCGCCGTCCGCAGCGTCCGCGAGCTGACCTCGCGCCCGTCGCGGACGACGTAGGTGCCGTTCTCGGCGATGAAGACCATGCCTTCGGACGCCGCTCGGAACAGCTGCTGGAGCGTCGCGCACTGCCGCCCGCTCGCCGGGCTGAAGAGGACGCCTCGGTCGCGCAGCTGCTGGAGGACGGGCCAGAACGTCGCGGGCACCTCGCCCGCGCCGTCCAGCAGCGTCCCGTCCATGTCCGCGATCACCAGGCGGACGTGCGGGAGGCTCGGGACGCCGGTCGGGGATGCGGTGTCGGCGGGGTGCGGCAAGAACCGAGTATCGGCGACCGCGCTCCGCCCCGTGTCACTGCACGTGCACCACGCGGCGGTGGCCGACGGCCTGCTGGTTGCCGACCTTGCGGTAGACGGTCACCCCGACCGTCTTGACCTTGCCCGTCGCACGCGGGGCCGCACCAACCCCGCGGACCGCCGTGCGACGTTCCAGAGCGACACCCCGACGCTGGAGGCGATCCCGGCCCCATCAAGGAGGCGCAGCCCGACACCGGCCCCGCCGCGGGCCTCGTCTACCAGCTCCCCGGCGGCACGAGCTCGTACGCCAACGGGATCATCGACTGGCCGGCGCCCGTGCGCTACGGCTACACGTTCACGAACGACGGGGCCCGGACGATCCACAGCGCCGAGGCGGTCGGCGCCTACTCGGCGACCGAGAAGGCCGCCCGTCCTCAGGACGTGCGGCCCGTCCCGCTGCGCGGCCGCCGGGAGCGCATGATCATCCGGCTCTCGGTGGCGGCGACGCCGCCGGACTGGCGGATGGCGCGGACGGTCTGGTCCATCGCGTCCGTGTCCGCGCAGACGATGCGCAGGACGTCGTCGGACCGCCCGGTGACGAACCACGACTGCCGGACGTCCGGCAACGTCTCGAGGAACGCCTCGAACCGCTCCGGCGGCGCGGCCGGCAGCAGGCGCACGTCCCGGCCCGTGTGGTCGTGACATGCCCGGCGGCGTCCCCGACACCTCGACCCGCGCGCTGACCAACGCCACCCTGCCGCACGTCCGGGCGCTGGCGGACCGGGGCACCGACGGCGCGCTGGCCGTCGACCCCGGCCTGCAGGCGGGCGTCAACGTCCGCGGCGGCGAGATCCTCGTGCCGGCCGTCCAGGAAGCCCTCGACGCGGTGCGCGTCGCGGCCTGAGCCCGACCCCGCGGGTGATCCCCGCGCACACGTCGAGTCCGGCCTCCGAGGGTGATCCCCGCACACGCCTCCCGCGCGAGCGATCGCAGCGGCCGACGTGGGCGGGCGGTCCTCGCCCCCGGCCGGCCCCACTACGGTGCAGGGGATGAGCGCCCCCGACCCGGCCCCGCGCGGCACGCCCGGCCCGGACCCCGCGGCCTACGACGTGGTCGTCGTCGGCGCGGGCATCCTCGGCCTGGCGACCGCGCGCGAGCTGCTGGCGCGCGACCCGGGCCTGCGGATCGCGGTGGTCGACCAGGCCGACGCGGTGGCCGCGCACCAGACGGGGCACAACAGCGGCGTCATCCACGCGGGGATCTACTACGCGCCGGGGTCGCTGAAGGCGCGGCTGTGCGTCGACGGCGCCCGCCGGATGTACGCGTACTGCGCCGAGCGGGGGATCCCCACCGAGCGCGTCGGCAAGCTCGTCGTCGCGCTCGACGCCTCCGAGCTGCCGGGGCTCGACGAGCTCGAGCGTCGCTCGCGGATCAACGGCGTGACCATCGAGCGCGTCGGGCCCGGACGGCTGCGCGAGATCGAGCCGCACGCCGTCGGCGTCGCCGCGCTGCACTCGCCGAACACCGGGATCGTCGACTTCGCGACGGTGGCCCGCGCGCTGGCCGAGGACGTCCGCGCCGCGGGCGGCGACGTCCTCCTCGGCCGCGAGGTCACCGGCGTCGCACGGCGCGGCGCGCTGCGGGAGCTGCGGACCCCCGCCGGCCCGATCCTCACCCGCGGCCTGATCGGCTGCGCCGGCGGCTGGGCCGACCGGCTCGCGGTCGCCGACGGCGGCTCGCCGGACCCGCGGATCGTCCCGTTCCGCGGCGCCTACCTGCGGCTCCGACCCGAGGCGACGATGCTCGTCCGTGGCCTGATCTACCCCGTGCCGGACCCCGAGCTGCCGTTCCTCGGCGTCCACCTGACCCGGCATGTGTCGGGCGACGTGCTGCTCGGCCCGACCGCACTCCTGGTCGGCGCGCGCGACGCCTACGACGTCGGGCGGATCCGGCGCCGCGACCTCGGGTCGATCGTGCGCTGGCCGGGGACCTGGCGGATCGCCCGGCACTTCTGGCGGACCGCGGCGAGCGAGCTGGCCACCGCCGTCAGCCGCCGCGCCTTCGTGGCCGGGTGCGCGCGCTACGTGCCGGAGCTGCGCACCGAGGACGTGGCGGACGGCTGGGCCGGGGTCCGCGCGCAGGCGGTCTCCCGCGACGGCCGCCTGGTCGACGACTTCGTGTTCGACGAGCGCCCGGGGGCCCTGCACGTCCGCAACGCGCCGTCCCCGGCGGCGACCTCGTCGCTGGCGATCGCGGCGATGATCGCGGACCGCGCGGCCGGGTCCCTCGACCTCGCGCCGGCGGGCGCGGCGCCGCGGTCCTAGCGCTGCTCAGGCCCGGCGCTCCTCCGCCTCGCCCCGAAGTACACCCCGTCGACCAGCAGCGCGACCATCCGCCGGCCGTCGCCGCCGCCGTCGGCCGGCCGGTTGAGGCTGGCCACGGGGTGCAGGAGGTCCGCGGCGTCGACGCCGGAGCGGATCTCGCCGCTCGCGGTCGCGGCGTCCAGCAGGCCCTGGGGCGGCGGATCGAGGCGCTGTCGGAAGTCGTCGGGCAGCGCCTGGAACGCCGGGTCGCGGGAGTGCAGGCCCTTCCTCAGCCCCCCTTGCTCGAGAGGAACTCGGTGTAGCGGTCCATCCACCGGGCGAGCGCCACGCCCGGCTCGTGCTCCGTGACCAGCGCGGTGGCAGCGTCCGCGCACGCGTCGACCTCGCGCTGGAACACGGCCTCGACCGCCTCGACCGCCTCGATGCCGGCTGATCGACCCGCTCGTGGGCTGGACGACGGACGTGCTGCCGGCCGTCGAAGAGGCCCGAGAGCGGTTCGACGCCGACGCGTGAGGGCCGCGGCCGGACGGCCGCTCACCCCTGCGACCCTCCGGTTCCCGGCCGGCAGTCGGCGGGCCCGGCCCGGCAGCAGGCCCCGGTTCCGGGATCATCGGTCGCCGAGCAGCATCTCTGTCCGGTACTCGGCGGAGAGCGCCGGCATGCGGGCCATGCGCGCGGCCCGCTCCGCGGCGGAGACCTCCGGGGCCGGCGCGTCGCGGGACGCGAGGCGGTCGCCAGCGAGCGCGAAGAAGCGCTCCTGCCCGGCCGGCGAGCAGGTGCAGAGCAGGTGCACGGCGCTGCCGGTCGGGTTGCGGAAGGCGTGCGGGGCGTTGGCGGGGATGTTGGCCGTCTCGCCGGCCCGGAGCACCCGGGTCTCGCCGCGGAAGGTCACCTCGAGCTCGCCATCCAGCACCGAGAAGGTCTCCTCGAAGTCGTGGCGGTGCGGCGGCGGTCCGCCGCCCGGCGACACGAGCATGTCGATCAGCGTGAAGCGCCCCGCGGTGTCCTCCCCGCTGACCAGGACGGTGTAGCTGTCGCCGACCAGCCCGATGTGCGGGAGCGTGTCGTCGTCGGGCCGGGCGACCGCGAGCTCGCGCCCGAGGTCGTCGTCGGGGAGCGGGGACGGGTCGGGCGCGGGGGTGTGTGCATGGTGCTCCGACTATACGGACGAAATCGTCCGTTTCAATCGTCGACGCGATCCGGTCCCGCGATGCCGTCCACGTAGATCCGGGCCTGGCGCCGGGCGATCGCGTCCCAGTCCGTGACGGTCGCCAGCGGCTCGGCGAGCATCGCGCCGAAGAGGACGACGTCGCCCGCGGTGAGGTCCGCGCGCAGCGACCCGTCCGCGACGCCCGGGGCCAGGAGCGCCTCGACGGCGCGGCCGACCTGGCGTCGCAGCTCGAGGACCGCGGCGTCGGCGACGACCGGCCCGCCGTGCAGGGGCAGCACGAGCTCGGCCCGCCGGGTGATCGTCGCGTCGAGGAACGCGGCGACGCGGTCGCCCGCGCGTGGCCCGGCCTCGGAGGCGATCCGGAGGTTCTCGAGCACGATGCCGAAGGAGCGGGCGCTCAGCGCGGCCAGCAGGTCCTCGCGGGTCGGGAAGTGGCGGTAGACCGTGCCGACGCCCACGTCCGCGTCGGCGGCGATCGTCGCCATCGGCACCTTCGGGCCCTCGCGCCGGACCGCGTGCACCGCGGCCAGGAGGACCCTCTCGCGGTTGGCCTCGGCGTCCCGGCGCGGCCGGCGCGAACGGGTCTTCGGGTCGCGGTCCGGGGCCACGCGCGGATGGTGACAGTTCCCCGCGGCGACGAAGCGGACGCTCTGGTCCGCTTGATCGGGCTCGTCCCCGCGGCGTCCGGGACGTCCGTCGCGCGGTCGCGGAGGCGGCGCGCTACCCGCGCCGGACGTTCGCCGCGACGGCGTCCCGGATCGGCGTCGCCCCCTGGTTGAGCTCCAGGATCTGCCGACCACCGCGTCGACGCCCTGCCCCGCGAGCTCCGCCCGCTGCTCGTCCCGGCGCACGAGGCCTCGGACGGCGTCGCCGCTGGAGGTCAGCTCCCGCGCCAGCAGCCCGCCGATGCCACCCGCGATCCCGACGATGAAGACGTCCATGCTGCAGGCTCCGTTCGTGCGTGCGGCGTCGTGCCGCCCGGCTCGACGGCCCGGTTCGCCGGGGTCTCCCGCTCACCCCAGCGACGCCGTCGCCGCCCGCAGGTCCTCGAGCGCGGCCAGGGCGTGCGGCGCGAGGTCGTCGTCGGCGTCGTCGCCTTCGGACCACTCGGCGTAGCCGCGCTTGAACGCGAGGACGCCGAGCTCGGCGGCGAGGTGCGCGACCGGGTCGGGGACGCCGCGGGCGACCAGGGCGTCGGTCATCGCGGCGGCGAGGCCGACGCTCTTCAGCGCGTCGCGCTCCTGGAGCTCGGCGCTGGCGGCGACGGCGGCCTTCAGGCGCGGGCCGAGCTCGCGGTTCATCGGGCCCATGGTGCTCGACGCGCGCTCCAGGCCCGCGGCGACGGCCTGCAGGGGCGTCGCGTCCGCCGGTGCCTCGGTGATCCCGTCCGCGAGCAGCCGGCTCAGCGCGTCCTGTCCGGCGACCAACAGCTCCCGCTTGTCCGGGAAGTGGCGGAAGAACGTGCTCTTCGTGACCCCGGCGCGCTCGGCGATCTGCGCCACCGTCGTGGCGTCGTAGCCCTGCTCGGTGAAGAGGTCGACGGCCGCGAGGACGAGTCGCTCGCGTGCCCCCGGTTGCCATCGCGCCATCCGCCCAGCATAGGTGACGGGACACTGGTCCCATGGTGATGGGACTTGTGTCCCGTCGGGTGCTACGGTGATGGGACAAGGGTCCCATGACTTCGCAGGAGCATCACATGCACGTCTTCGTCACCGGCGGTACCGGCACCATCGGCACCCCCGTCGTCGCCGAGCTGCTCGCGGGCGGCCACACCGTCCTCGCGCTCGCCCGGTCGGAGGAGTCGGCCCGGGCCGTCGAGGCCGCCGGCGCCACGGCCCTGCGGGGCGGGCTCGCGGATCTCGACGTCCTGCGGGCCGGGGCGGCGCAGTCCGACGGCGTGATCTCGCTGGCGTTCGGCCGCGACTACTCGAGCCCGGAGGCGCTCGCCGCGTCCATCACCGAGGAGACGGCCGCCAACGCCGCGCTGGGGGAGGAGCTCGCCGGCAGCGACCGGCCGATGGTCGTCGTGTCGGGGACGCCGTGGGTCCCGGGTCGCGCGTCGACCGAGGCCGATCCGATCCCGACGGACGGTCCGGTCGGCGGTCGGGGCCGGGCCGTCACGGCGCACCTGGCGCTGGGGCCGCGCGGCGTGCGCGCCACCGCCGTCCGCCTGCCGCGCACGGTCCACGAGGACGGCGACGGCGGGTTCGCCGGCCTGCTGGCCCAGTCGGCGCGCCGGACGGGCGTGGCCGGCTACCCCGGCGACGGCACGCAGCGCTGGCCGGCGGTCCACGCGCGGGACGCGGCGGTCCTCTTCCGCCTGGTGCTCGAGTCCGCGCCGGCCGGGACGGCCTGGCACGCGGTGGCCGACGAGGGCGACGCCGTCCGTGACATCGCGGCCGTCATCGGCCGGCGGCTCGGCCTGCCGGTCGAGCGGGTGCCGGAGGAGGCCTTCGGCCCGTTCGGCCCGATCTTCGCGATGGACCAGCCGTCGACGAGCACCCACACCCGCGAGGCGCTGGGCTGGGAGCCGACGCACCCGGGCCTGCTCGAGGACCTGGAGAACGTCCAGGCCTGAGGGCGGCGCCGGGGCATCTGGAGCACCTCCGGGCCCGGGGGCGCGGCCGGGATCCTCTGCCGCGCGCGGTTCCGGGGCGGGCGGCGTCGTCCGGGCCGCGGACCAGCGCGTCGTCGCCCCGTCGCCGCGGAGGGACACGAGGAAGAGGATCGCGCCGAGCGCCATGTAGCCGGCGAGGTCGGCCAGGTGCGCATCGTCGCCGCCCGAGGACGCGATGAAGCTCAGGCCGGCGGCCGTCGACAGCCCCGGCCCCGACAGCCCCGGCCCCGACAGCCCCGGCCTCGACGGCCGGGGTCGACGGCCGGGAGGTCGTGCGCGCGATCGGCGAGGACGTCGTCGGCGAGCTCGGGCGCCCGGGCTTCCGCGGCTGCGCCGTCATGAACGCGGCGTCGGAGTTCGAGGATCCCGAGAGCCCGGTCCGGCGCGTGGTCGCCGAGCACCGGCAGTGGTACTACGAGCTGGCGCGGCGCGGATTCGTCGAGGCGGGGCACCCGCGCCCCGGCAACGCGGCCCGCCACTACGTGATGATCCGCGACGGCGCCATGAGCGCCGCGTACCTCGACACCCCGGCCACGGCCCGCCGGGTCTTCTCGCGCGGCGCCGAGGGCCTGCTGAAGTCGATCGACGCCGAGCCGACGGCGCCCGTGGACGACGACGAGGACTGAGCGCCCCGGCCGGCCCCGCGGCTCCTCGTGCCGCGCGGCCCAGCCGACGCGGGGCCTTCCCGCCCGTTGTCCAACCACCGCACGCGCTCGACCGGCGAGCATGACGCGAACGTTCGCGTGCGACGCACGACCCAGGAGGAGCCCGATGCAGCAGGAGCACGAAGCGTCGTCCGAGCAGGAGGCCCGGCGATGAGCACCACCGTCATCCGCGGCGGCACCGTGGTCAGCGCCGACGGCGAGGCCGCGGGGGACGTCCTGGTCCGCGGGGAGCGGATCGTCGCGGTCGGCGACGTCGGCGCGGTCGACGGCGCGACGGAGATCGACGCCACCGGCTGCCTCGTCCTGCCGGGCCTCGTCGACAACCACACCCACCTGTCGTTCCCGTTCCAGGGGACGATGTCGGCCGACGACTACGACACCGGCACCCGCGCGGCGGCGGCCGGCGGCGTCACCTGCGTCGTCGACTTCGCGATCCAGCAGGACCCCGACGGGCTGGCGTCCGGGCTGGAGGTCTGGAAGGGCCGGGCCGCCGGGACCGCGCACGTCGACTACGGGTTCCACATGGCCGTCACGAACGCGAGCGACGGCGTCCTGCGGGACATGGGCGCGATGGTCGAGGCCGGCGTCACGAGCTTCAAGCTGTTCCTCGCCTACAAGGGCGAGCTGATGGCCCGCGACGACGATCTCGCCGCCGTCATGGAACGGGCCCGGGACCTCGGCGCGCTGACCATGGTGCACGCCGAGAACGGCGACCTCGTCGAGCTCTACGTCGGCCGGGCGCGCGCGGCGGGGCAGACCGCCGCCGTCCACCACGCACTGACCCGCCCCGAGTTCGTCGAGGCCGAGGCGACGAGCCGCGCCGCCCGGATCGCCGAGCACACCGGTGCGCCGCTGTTCGTCGTCCATGTCACCTGCGAGGCCGCGGCGCGCGAGATCGAGGCCGCCCAGGCGCGTGGCGCGGACGTCGTCGGCGAGACGTGCATCCAGTACCTGACGACGTCGATCGACGACCTGCGCAAGCCCGGCATCGAGGGCTGTCGCTACGTCTGCTCGCCGCCGCTGCGGGACCGCCGCAACCAGGAGCCGCTGTGGACGATGGTCCGCCGCGGCGTCCTGGAGAGCGTCTCCACGGACCACTGCTCGTTCACCGACGCGCAGAAGGCGCGCGGGCTGGACGACTTCGCGCTCGTGCCCAACGGCCTGCCGATGATCCAGCACCGCCTGGCGAAGATGTGGGACGAGGGCGTCCGCACCGGGCGCCTGACCCCGAGCGAGCTCGTCGACCGCTGTTCCACCACGATCGCCCGCCGCTTCGGCCTGGAGTCCAAGGGGGCGATCGCGCCGGGCAAGGACGCCGACCTCGTGATCTTCGACCCGGCGGCGCCGCGCGACTACGGGGTCGCGACGTCGTTCATGAACGTCGACTACGACCTCTTCGAGGGCGAGACGGCGACCGGCAGCGTGCGGACGACGCTCTGCCGCGGGACGGTCGTCTACGACGACGGCGAGATCCGCACGCAGCCGGGGCACGGGCGCTACGTCGCACGGACGCCGCGGCGCGTGCGGTCGACGGGGGCGACGGGCGGCGCATGACCACCCCGGCGCCGCCGCTCGATCCCGACCGGATCCTCGCCGGCCTCCGCGGATCGGCCGACGCATGAGCACGCTCGAGCTGCGCCTGGATCCCGACCGGGTCCTGGCCGACCTCCGCGAGCTGGCCGCCCGCACCGGCGGGCCGGCCGGCGCGCGCCGCCTGGCGTGGACGGCCGACTGGGCCGCCGCGCGGGACTTCCTGCTCGAGCGACTCGCCGAGCTGCCCGTGACCGTCGACCGCGACGAGGCGGGCAACCTCTGGGCCGACCTGCCGGGCGAGCGCGCCGGGTTCGTCATCGTCGGCTCGCACATCGACGCGGTGCCGTCCGGCGGCTGGCTCGACGGCAGCCTGGGCGTGATGACCGCGCTGGAGACGCTCCGCGCGATCGCCGCGTCCGGCGCCGCCCCGCCCGTGGGCGTCCGGCTCGTCGACTGGGCGGACGAGGAGGGCGCGCGCTTCGGCCGCAGCCTGATCGGCTCCTCCGCCTGCGCCGGCACGCTGCGACCGGACGACCTGCGCGCCCTGCGCGACGCGGACGGGACCGTGCAGGCCGACGCGATGGCCGAGCACGGCGTCGACGCCGACGAGATCGGGCGCGTGCGGGGACGGCTGGACGGCGCGCTCGCCTACCTCGAGCTGCACATCGAGCAGGGCCCCGTCCTGCTCGGGCACGGCTGGCCGGCCGCGGCCGTCAGCGGCACGGTCGGCGACGAGCGCCACGTCGTGACGTTCACCGGCGAGGCCGCGCACGCCGGCTCCACGCCGATGGCCACCCGGCGCGACCCGGTCGCCGCGGCGGCGCGGGCGACCCTCGCGATCCGCGAGGTCGGCATCGCGCACGGCGGCGTCTGCACCGTCGGCGCGCTGCGCGCCGACCCGGGCGTCGTCACCGCGATCGCCGGGTCGTGCGAGCTGCTGCTCGACCAGCGCCACCTGGACCCGGAGACGCTGGCCGCGATGCTCGCCGACGCGACCTCCGCCTGCGAGGACGCGGCCCGGGAGTTCGGCTGCGAGGTCCGCCCCGAGCGGATCTTCTCCGCCGCGCCGACGCCGTTCCACCCCGAGCTCGTCGCCGCGGCCCGCACCGCGGTCGCCGACGCGGGCGGCGGCGACCACGAGCCCGTGCCGAGTGGCCCGCTGCACGACGCGACCGAGATCGGCCGCCTCGTCCCCACGGCGATGGTCTTCGCGCAGTCCGACCCGCCGATCTCGCACACGGCGGTCGAGGACAGCCCGGAGTTCGCGCTGCGCATCGCCATCGACGCGTTCGGCCGCACCGCCGCCACCGCGATCGCGCTCGCCGCCGCCGGCCGGCTGACCCCACCGGACGGCGCGCGCCACCCCGATCCGCCCTCGACGGACCCCGCCCGACCGAGCGACTCGTCCTCGACGGCCGCCTGAACGTCCCCACCCCGAGCAGAGGAACACGCATGGACTTCGGCATCACGGTGCTCCCCGACCCTCCCGCCCGGCGCTTCGTCGAGCTCGTGCAGGCCGCCGAGCAGGCGGGCTTCACCTACGGCTGGACGTACGACTCGCACATCCTCTGGCAGGAGGGCTACGTCTTCCTGACCATGGGCGTGCAGGCCACCTCGGTCATGCGCTTCGGCCACTGCGTGACGAACCCCGCGATCCGCGACCCCACGGTCACGGCCAGCGCCTACGCGACGCTCCAGCAGGTCTCCGGCGGCCGGATGATCCTCGGCATCGGCCGGGGCGACTCGTCGCGGCGGGTGACGGGGCTGAAGCCCGTGCCGGTCGACGAGTTCGAGCGCCGCCTGCGGATGATCAAGGGCCTCATGAACGGCCGCGAGGTCGACTGGAACGACAAGCGGCTGCAGCTCGAGTGGGTCGAGGAGGGCACGCCGGAGATCCCGATGGCGGTCGCCGCCTACGGGCCCCGCGTCCTCGGCGTCGCGGGCCGCGTCGGCGACGCGCTGATCATCCAGCTCGCCGACGTGGAGATCACCACGTGGCTGATCGAGCAGGCGCGCGCCGCCGCGACCGCCGAGGGCCGCGACCCCGACGCGATCCGCCCGATCGTCTGCGCGCCCGCCGTGCTGGAGCGCGACCTCGCCGTCGCCCGCGACCAGGTCCGCTGGTTCCCCGCGATGGTCTCCAACCACGTCAAGACCCTCATCGCCCGGCACGGCGAGGGCGGCGGCATCCCGCGCGCCCTGACCGACTACGTCCGGGCGATCGAGACCTACGACTACGCCGAGCACAGCCGGATGGGCGCCGACCACGGCAAGTACATCAGCGACGAGATCTGCGACCGCTTCTGCTTCCTCGGCGAGGCCGAGGACCACCAGCGGAAGATCGCCGCGCTGCAGGCCGTAGGCGTCGACCAGGTCAACCTCTACCTGATGACGGCGGACATGGACGGGACGCTCGCGCGCTACGGCCGCGACGTGATCCCGGCCTTCGCGGCCGGCGCCTGAGGAGGGCTACGACCGGACGAGCCCCGACCCGACCCGGTCGCCACCGGCCAGGGCGCGGTGAAGTCCGGCCGCCTCGTGGTGACGCCGAAGGCCAGGCGCCGGCCGCCGAAGGGCCGCTAGGTGCTGACCGCGACCGTCACTCAGGGGCATGGGGATAGAAGACCACCGAGAAGCTCACGCTCGAGCAGGACGGCAGACCGAGGCCGCTCCCCCGGTGTGAGCGCGTGTGAGCGCCGTGTGCGGGCGCTGTGAGGGGCTCCCCGCAAGCTCCTCCCCATGAGCACCACCGCCACCACGCCCCCGACGTCGTCGTCGTCGCGCGTATATCCCTCCCTTCGCGCGGCCTGGATCCCCCTCGCCGCCCTCTGCCTCGCCTTCTTCGTCGAGATGGTCGACAACACGCTGCTGTCGATCGCCCTGCCCACCATCGGCCGCGACCTGCACAGCGGCACCACCGACCTGCAGTGGGTCACCGGCGCCTACTCGCTGACCTTCGGCGGGCTGCTGCTGACCGCCGGATCGATCGCCGACCGCTGGGGCCGGCGACGCGTCCTGATGGTCGGGCTCGGCGTGTTCGGCACGCTGAGCCTCCTCGTCGTCGCCGTCCACTCCGCGGGCGAGCTGATCGCCCTGCGCGCCGGCCTCGGCATCGCCGCCGCGATGATGGCGCCGATCACCAACTCGCTCGTCTTCCGGCTCTTCGACGACCAGGCGCTGCGGATGCGCGCCATGACGGTGATGATCACCGTCGGCCTGTCCGGCTTCGTCCTCGGCCCGCTGCTCGGCGGCACCGCCCTGGCGCACATCAGCTGGGAGTGGCTGCTCGTCGTCAACGCGCCGATCGCGATGATCGCGTACGTCGGCATCCGGCTGGGCGTCGCGGCCGACCACCCGGACGACCTGACCAAGGACCGGCTCGACCTGCCGGGCGCCGTCCTCAGCGTCCTCACGATCGGCCTGGCCTGCTACTCGCTGACCAGCGGCGTCGAGCACGGCTGGCTCGGCGCGGGCACCCTCGCGGCGATCGTCGGCGCGGTCGGCGCGGCCGTCTGGTTCGTCCGGCACGAGCGCACCACGGCGTCGCCGATGCTCGACCTCGGCCTGTTCTCGAACGGCACCGTCCGCGGCGCCGCCATCGCCCAGGCCGGCACCTCGATCGCCATGGCCGCCGTGATGTTCGGCCTCATCCTGCACTTCCAGTACGCCTACGGCTGGAGCCCCGTGAAGGCCGGCCTCGCGAACCTGCCGCTGATCGTGACGATGCTCCTCGCGTCGCCCCTCTCCGAGGGCCTCGCCAAGCGCTTCGGACACCGCGTCGCCTGCATGATCGCGGCGGCCCTGCTCGCCGTCTCGCTGGGCGGCATGTCGTGGGGCGTCTACCACGGCTACCTCGCCATCGCGATCTCGATGGTGGTGATGACGGTCGGCCTGCGGACGATCATGACCATCTGCGCCGTGGCCCTCGTCGACGCGATGCCGGCCAACCGCACGTCGATGGGCACCGCCCTGAACGACACCGCCCAGGAGGTCGGCACGAGCGTCGGCACCGCCGTCGTCGGCACCCTGATCGCCGTCCTGGTCACCACCGCGCTGCCCGCCGGCGCCTGGAGCCACGACCTCGTCCAGTCGTTCTTCCACGGCGAGCGCGTGACCTACGGCATCCTCGCGATCGTCGTCGGCGTGGTCGCCGGCTACGGCGCCTGGACGCTGACCGACTCGCGGTCCGTCGAGGAGCACCCGGAGGAGGAGCCGGCCGAGGAGGCGTCCGCGGAGCCGCGGGCCGACCGCACGCCGGCGCTGACCGCCTGATCCGGCGGGCCGACCGGACGCCGGCGCTCACCGCCCGATCCGGCGGGCGGACCGGGCACCGGGTGCTCGTCGCACCAGACCTCCAGGGCTCCGAGGATGGCGACGCGCACGCGCCCACTCTTGCACGGGGTCGCGGGGATCCGGGCGAGCGGGTGCGCTCCCGGGCCGCATCACGTCCCGGCACCCGGGGCGCCGTCGGGCCGACGCGGGACACTGGTGCGGTGAGCGATGCGCCGGGGAATCCCTCTCGCGAGGACGCGACCGTCGTCGTGATCGGGGGCGGCCAGGCCGGGCTGTCCGCCGGACACCACCTGCGGGGCCGGGGGTTCGCCGACGCTGCAGGGGCCGCGGCACCGGACCCGTCCTTCGTCGTGCTCGACGCCGAGGACGGGCCGGGCGGCGCGTGGCGGCACCGCTGGGCGTCGCTGACGATGCGCACGGTCAACGGCATCTTCGACCTGCCACGGTTCCCGAAGCCGCCGATCGATCCGGACGCGCCCAGCAGGGTGGCGGTGCCGGAGTACTTCGCCGCGTTCGAGCGCGCGGAGCACCTGCCGATCCGCCGGCCCGTGACCGTCACCGCGGTCACGCGCGCCGACGCGGACCCCGACGGCGACCTGCTCGTCGAGACCACCGCGGGCGGCTGGCGGACCCGGGCGATCGTCAACGCCACGGGCACCTGGAACACCCCGGTCCTGCCCGTCTACCCGGGGCAGGAGTCCTTCCGCGGCCGCCAGCTGCACACGCGGGACTACGTCGACGCCGACGCGTTCGCGGGGCAGCGGGTGGCGATCGTCGGCGGCGGGATCTCGGCGCTCCAGCTGCTCGAGGAGGTCTCCCGGAAGTCGACGGTGCTCTGGTACACGCGGCGCGAGCCGGTCTTCCTCGACGGCGAGTTCCGGGCCGAGGTGGAGGGGCGCATGGTCATCGAGCGCGTGGCCGCCGACGTCGAGGCCGGCAATCCGACCGGGAGCGTCGTCTCCTACACCGGCCTGATCGAGACGCCCTACGTGCGGGCCGCCCGTGAGCGCGGGGTGCTGCACCGGCGCCCGATGTTCGCGTCCATCGAGCCCGACGGCGTCCGCGAGCCCGACGGCTCCTTCACCCGGGTCGACGTGCTCCTCTGGGCCACGGGCTTCAAGGCGCACATCGCCCACCTCGACCCCCTCGGCCTGCGCAACGCCCGCGGCGGCATCGCGATGCGGGGCACCCAGGTCGCCGACGAGCCGCGCGTCCACCTGATCGGCTTCGGCCCGTCCCAGTCCACGGTCGGGGCCAACCGCGCCGGACGCGAGGCCGCGTGGGCGCTGGCCGCGCGGCTCGGGGTCGCGCGGCCGACGGGGGCGCGACGCGGGGCGGGGTGACGGGCGCGGCGTGCCGGGGCAGACGCGCGTCGAGGGTGCCGTCCGCGAGCGCCGGGCCCGGCTCCCGCGGACGGTCCGCGTGGTGGCGATGACCCCGGACGTCGTGCCCGGTCGTGGCGGGCCGCTCCCCGCCTCAGAGCCCGAACGCCCGCTGGGCGAACCAGAACATGCCGACCGCGCACACGCTCGTGGCGACCGCCCCGGTGGTCCAGGTGCCGGCCGGGGCCGAGCGGTGACGGAGGACCGCGAGCAGCGGGAAGGTCAGGAGGATGATCGCCAGCTGCACGGACTCGATGCCGAGGTTGAAGACGAGCAGCGACGACAGCAGGGACCACGACGCGGACTGGTCGATCCCCAGCGCCGAGGCGAACCCGAGCCCGTGGACCAGCCCGAAGCAGAAGACCACGCCGAGGCGGATCCAGCCCGCGCGGTCGAGTCCGAGGGGTCCTGCGCTGACGTCGGCGACGTCGCCCGGGTGGGCGCGCAGCTCCCATATCCGTCTGAGGTGGAGGGCCGCCACGACCGCGATCGAGAGCGCGATGATCGGCTCGACGATGCCGGCCGGCACGTGGACGAGGCCGAGCGCGGCGAGGATGAACGTCACCGAGTGGGCGACGGTGAAGGCCGTCGCCGTGAGGACGATCTCGCGGAGCCGCCGCGAGCCGACGATCAGCGCCAGCAGGAACAGGATGTGGTCGATGCCGGTGTAGAGGTGCTCGGCGCCGAGGCGGTAGAACGACCCGTACTGCGACAGCAGCGACTCCCGGGTGGAGAACGACGGGTGCTCGGCGTCGAGGCCGGCGCTCCCCGACCGCAGGTCGAGGTCGTAGCCCACGATCGTCTTCGTGCCGCGGACGTAGCCCTCGGAGTCCGGGAACAGCTCGCTGCGGAGCTCGTGCGCCCCGCCGCTCTCGGGGCAGCGGTAGTCCAGGTCGAGCACGGCGTACGGCGCGCCGTCGCGCTGCTCGATCCTGGTGCGGCCGTCCTGCGTCGGCGTGCAGGCGCTGCCGTCCTTCACGGTGAGCGTCTGGTGCCGGGCGACGTAGGCGAGGACGGTGCGGGCGTGGGCGTCGATCGCCGCGGCCTGGGGCCCGGCATCGCCGGAGTCGAACGCGGCCGTTCCCTGGCGGAAGAGCCGGTCGTCGCGCTGGACGTCGGCGGCGGAGACGACGAGCAGGTCGTACTCCAGCGCCAGCTCGACGCGGACGTGGCCCTTCTCCGGGGCGGTCATGTCGGCGTAGACCACCGAGCTGAACCCGTGGGCGCCGGCGGGGGCGGTCGAGACGAAGAGGCTCGCGCACGCCACGATGGCGACGAGCAGAGCGGTGCCGAGTGAACGTGGTCGCATGGGAGGGGCGGCGCCGTCCTCGGGCCTCGGCCATCCTGGCGTCCGGGGGTTCACGGCTGGTGACCGCGATGTGAAACCTCGCGGCGGTGATCGACGCGGGTGGCGACGACCGGGAAGATGCCCGCCGACATGCCCAGAACGCACCGCCGTCCTCAACGTCGCCCCTCGCACCTGGCCCGCCGCGGCGGCGCGCTGGTCCTCACCGCCGCCCTGCTCTGCGGCTGTGGCGGCTCGGCGGACGACTGGTCGAAGCCGCACGCGAAGCCGACCGCCGTCGGCGCCCTCGGGGCCGGGTTCGTCGCGGCCGACGGCACGCCCGCGCCGGAGTCGACGATCACGCCGCGCCCCGGATCATGGGACCGGGTCCGCCCGGAGAAGGGCTACCGCGTGGTGCTCCTGCGCTTCGGCGACGACGCGCCCACCCGCACGGTCGCCGACGCCGTGACGCAGTGGGCAGACGAGGTGGACGCGAGCCTGAAGACCGTCACGGTGGCCAAGCCCGTCGAGGTCCTCGAGCGCATCGGCGACGCCCTCGCCCTGAAGCCCGACCTGATCATCAGCGCCGGCAATCACCTCGTCGACCCGCTCGCGCTCGTGACCGCCAACCACCTCGACCAGCAGTTCCTCGTCGTCGGCGCCGAGGTGGCCGAGCCGACCGGGAACGTCACCGCCGCGGACTGGACCGGCGCGTCGTTCCGCGGCGAGGGTCTGGGGCTCCCGTCGGCCTACGACCCGGCGTCGTTCACCCCCGAGCGCGCCGGACGGGCGGTCCGCGCCGGGGTGGCTGCGGTGCTCGAGGGCGTCACCGGCGTGGTCCTCCGCATCGACTGAGCGGCGGGTCCCGCGAGCTCGTCGCAACGCCCGGGGCGGCCGTCCTCACCGGCGGCTCGCCGCTCATGTGGCGCGCCGCTGCGCCGAATGGTCACCGGTAGTTCACGAGTGAACGACATCTTGGCAGGGGGTCGCGAAGCAGACTGCCGTCTCGTCATCGAGGTCCAAGAACAGGCGAGGAAGCACATGTCTTCAGGCAACAGGGTTTCGGGAACGCCACCACGTCGCGCGACGCGCCGGGGCCGTCGCGCCGCCGCGGGCGCCACGCTGGTGGCGCTGGCCGCGACCGGGGCGATCGGCATCGGGTCGATCACCGGTGCGCAGGCGGCGGGGTCCACCACGACGTCGGCGATCGTGCTCGGCGTCGGCGCCAACGCGTCGCAGCGCGTCGTGTCGTGGTACGCGTCGGACAACGCGGCGCAGTCGGTGCAGGTCGTGCCGACCAGCCAGCTGGTCGCCGGCGAGTTCCCGGCGAACCCGACGTCCTACGCGGCGACGCTCACGGCCAACGCCGTCAACGGCGGGTTCAACGGGCACGCGACGCTCGACAGCCTCCAGGAGGACACCCAGTACTCCTACCGGGTCGGCACCGACGGGTCCTGGTCCCCGACGTACACGTTCAAGACGCACAAGTTCTCCGGCAACTACGACTTCCTGTTCTTCGGCGACCCGCAGATCGGGTCGTCCGGCGACGTCGCCAAGGACGGCGCGGGCTGGCAGGACACCCTCGAGGTCGCGGCCGCCGCGAACCCGGACGTCGAGCTCTTCGAGTCCGGCGGCGACCAGGTCGAGACCGCGAACACCGAGACGCAGTGGAACGCGTTCTTCGCGTCCGACCGCCTCCGCCAGTACCCGTTCGCCCCGACCATCGGCAACCACGACGTCGGCGGCAAGGCCTACGAGCAGCACTTCTGGACGCCGAACACCGACCGCTCCGCGAACCTCTACCAGGGCAGCCCGGCCAGCCAGTCCGGCGGCGACTACTGGTACATCTTCAAGGGCGTCCTGTTCATCCACCTGAACAGCAACGCGTACGCCAACGGCGCCGACGCCGCGCACATCAACTACGTCACGAGCGTGGTGCAGGCCCACAAGGCCGAGGCGAAGCACACCGTCCTCGTCTACCACCACTCGATCTACTCGCCGGCCGACCACGCCAACGACGGCGACAACAAGCAGCGCCGCCAGGACTTCCCGACGGCCTTCTCGAACCTGGGCGTCGACCTCGTCCTGCAGGGCCACGACCACAGCTACTCGCGCAGCTACGCGATCAAGAACGGCCAGAAGGCCAACCCGAACGAGCAGCCCGGCGCCGCCGAGGTCTCCGAGGGTCCCGGTGGCGTCATCTACGTCACGGCCAACTCCGCGTCGGGCTCGAAGTACTACGACCTGACCACGCCGGTCGCCGGCGAGTACGGGCCGGACCCGCTGGACCCGACGGGCAAGCGTCACTACGCGAACTCGGTCGAGAACCAGGAGCACGTCCGCACCTACGTGAAGGTGTCGGTGAAGGACGACTCGCTCACCGTGCAGCAGGTCCGCAGCGGCACGTGCGCCGCGCCGAACGCCGCCGTGGAGCTCAAGAAGGTCCCGTGGTGCGGTCCCGACAGCGGCGCCGGCCCGGCCCAGCCGGTCGGCTCCGTCGTCGACAAGACGGTCATCTACCGCAACGCCGCCCCGGTCAACGGGTCGGTGCCGGCCACGCTGTCGCTGAAGCTCGACCAGGCGCCGACGTTCAGCCCCTTCGCGCCCGGCGTCGCCGCGGACTACGCCGCGTCGATGACGGCGAACGTCGTCTCGTCGGCCGGCGACGGCACCCTGTCGGTCGGTGACCCGAGCACCACCGCCACGGGCCGCCTGGTCAACGGCACCTACAGCCTGGCGCCGCTGCAGGTCAAGGCCAGCAGCCCGGGCGGAGCGGGCGGCGCGTTCGCGACCGTCCTCGGCTCGGCGTCGCCGACGCCGCTCCTGAACTACTCCGCGCCGGTCAGCAACGACCCGGTCACGGTGCAGTTCCAGCAGCACATCGGCGCGACCGACCCGCTGCGGACCGGGTCCTACAGCAAGACCCTGGTGTTCACCCTGTCGACGAACACGCCCTAGCCGCCGCGAACACGGCACCGCAGGACACCGGTGGTGGGCGCTTCGCGGCGCCCACCACCGGGCCGGGGACCGAGGAGAGAGCACCCCTGATGACGATGACGTTGCACCCGACCACCCTTCGCCCGGCGCCCGCGCCGCGACCACGCTCCAGCGTGCTGGCGGTCGTGATGCTCTGTGCGGTGGTGTTGAGCGGCGCGGCCGCCCGCCCGGCGTTCGCCGCGGACGACGGCGTCCGCTGGACGGTGAAGGCCGCCGCCAACGGGTTCGGCGCCGGCCGCACGGACTACGCCTACACGCTGAGCCCCGGCGGACGACTCGACGATGCCGTCGAGATCACCAACCAGGGCACCACCGCGCTGCGCCTCGCGATCGGCACCGCCGACGCCACGACCAGCCGCGCCGGCCGCCTCGCCCTCGTTCCCCGTGGCCCGCGGTCGAAGGACGTCTCCACCTGGGTGCGGTTCGAGCGCGACGAGGTGTCGGTCCCGCCCGACGGGGCCGTCACGGTGCCGTTCACGGTCTCGCCGCCGAAGGACGCGTCGGCCGGCGACCACGTGGGCGGGATCGTCGCCACGCTCGCGGGCTCCGCCCCGGCCGGCGGGGCCGCTGCCCCGCGAGGCCCCGGGCTGCCGATCCGCCTGCGCGTCTCGGGAGCGCTGAAGCCGAGCCTCGCGGTCGAGGCCCTGAAGACGCACTACTCCGGGACGGCGAACCCCGTCGGGGCGGGCGACGCGCGCGTGACGTACAGGATCCGCAACACGGGGAACACGATCCTCTCGGCCCGCCAGTCCGTCTCGGCGTCCGGGCCCTTCGGCAGCTGGTCGCGCCGCGCCGCGCCGATCGCCGACTCCCCGCCGCTCCTCCCGGGCGGCACCTGGCAGGTCTCGGCGTCGCTGCACGACGTGGCCCCCGCGTTCCGGCAGAGCGCGACCGTCAGGCTCGTCCCGCTCCTCGCCGACGTGGCCGGCTCGGTCGCCCCGCTGGCCGCCACGACCGCGACGGCGCACGCCGTCGCCGTCCCGTGGACCCTGCTGCTCGTGGTGGTCGTCGTGGCGGGCGCCGTCGTCGCGGTGCTCCGCCGACACCGTCGCGCCACCGCGCCGCGGCCCGCCGCCGACGGAGCGGTCGCATGATCCGGGTCGACCGCGCGCCGCTCCGGCGCCGCTGCCTGCAGGGCGCGGTCCCGCTGCTCGCCGGGCTCGCGCTCGGCGGGACGGCCTCCTCCGCGTCCGCCGCGGTGGCCGACACCGAGGCGCCTCGCGGCGCCGTGGGCGGCGTCGTCAGCCCGGCCTCCGGCACCTTGCCGCTGACGGTCCGGGCCACGGACGCGGGCGTCGGTCTCGCCCGCGTGGAGGCGACCATCGACGGCACCGTCGTCGCGTCGACCGCCCTCGGCGGGGCCGGGTGCCAGGTCCTCCCGCCGGCGGCCCCCGCGATCGCCCCGCCGCTCGGCGGCTGCCCGGCGGAGGTCGCGGACCTCACGCTGCCGGTCCCCACGACGGCGTTCGCGGACGGCCCGCACCGGCTCCAGGTGACGGTGACCGACGCGGCCGGCAACGGCGCGACCCTCGTCGACCAGGCGTTGCAGATCGACAACACGCCGCGCAGCCAGCAGACCTCGGCGCAGCTCACGCTCAGCAGCGGCGGGACGCCCGACGCCCCGGGCGGGTCGACGTCCCCGCCGGACGGATCGGCGCTCGGGCCCGCCGGCAGCGGCGGCACCGGCGGCGCCGGGACCCCGCCTCCCGGTCGCCGGCCGGCCTGCGCGGCCCCGCGGCTCTCCGTGTTCCTGAGGACGAAGCCGCTGCGGACGACCAAGGGCGGCGCCCCGGTCGTGCGCCGCAACGTGCACTACCGCTACACCGGGACCCTGACCTGCGCGGTCGGCACCCGGCGCGTGCGCGCGCCGGCCGGCCTGCGGGTCGCCCTGTTCAGCATCGTCGGCAAGCGGACCGTCCGCAAGCACGGGGTCACGACGCGGTCCAAGGGCTCGCTGTCCGCCGCCCTGGCCTACCCGAGCTCCCGCGTCGTCCTGTTCCGCTACACGTCCGGCGACGGCACCCGGGCCCGCGTCCGCATCCGGATCGCCGTCGCGCGGCCCGCGAAGCACCGCGCGAAGACGCAGCCGGCGAAGAAGCGCCCCGCCACGAAGCGCTCCGCGGCCGAGGCGGTGCGCTGATGCGCACGCTCCTGACGGGCCTCGCGGCGCTGGGTGCGACGGCGGTCCTCGCCGCCGGATCGTCGGCCGCGGACGCCCCGGACGGCGGCGGCGCGCAGGTCGGCGGCTCGGTGCTCAGCACCCTGTCGCTCGACCTCACGCAGACCGGCTCGACCGTGCGCGTCGTCTCGACGTCGACCGAGCCCGGCTCCGGCCTGAGCGTGACGTCCTTCGACGGCCGCTCCGGGCTGCGCGCCAAGGTCGGCGGCCGGTACGCCCTCCTGGAGCCGGCGTTCGGACTCCGGCTCGTGACGTGGGACGGCATCCGTTCCGGCCAGGCCACGACGCTGCATCTGAAGTCCGGCTCCAGCAAGCCGGCGACCGTCCTGGTCACCCTCTCAGCACCCACCCCGTGACGACCCCATCCCCTGAGCTGCCCATGAACCGCCTCCTCCTCACCGCCGCCGTCGCCGCGTCCGCCGCCGCGATGGCCCCGGCCGCCGCGAACGCCGCCGGCGGAGCCCTCTCCGTCAGCCCGGCGATCGTCGAGCACACCGCCGCGCGCGGCGCGACGACCCCCGTCACGGTCGTCAACAGCACGAACGCACCGCTGAAGATCACCGTCACCCCGCGGCCGTGGGCGCAGTCGCGCAGCACCGGCGCGGTGGTCCCCGACCGCCACCGCACGCTGCTCTCGCGGCTGAAGGTGAGCGCCCGCACGTTCACGCTGGCGCCCGGCGGCCGGCGGACCGTGACGGTGACGGTCAGGAGCGTCCCGAAGTCCGGGTCGATCTACGGCGCGGTCGAGACCGTGGGGCTCCCGACCGGCAAGGCGAAGAAGCGCGGCATCACCGCCGCCTACCGCCTGATCGGCAGCCTCCGGCTGAACCCGGCGGCGTCCCGGCGCCACCTCACCGTGCACGCCTCGTCGCTGCGACGCAAGGGCAGCGCGCTCCGGCTGCCGGTGAAGAACACGGGCAACACGATCGGCGCGGTCACGGGCGACGTGCGCATCACGGGCGCCCGCGGCACCCGCGCGGCCACGGTCCGCGCCACCTCGATCGTCCCGGGCGCGACGGTCGACCTGCCCCTGGGCTCGACGACGGGGCTCCCGAAGGGCACCTACACCGTGAGCGTCGTCCTCGTGAAGCAGGGCCGGACGGTCCTGCGCTCCAAGCGGACGCTGCGCGTGCGGTAGGCGTCTTGGCCGACGCCCCGCGGCCGCCGGATCGGGCCCCGCGCGCGGGGGAGCGGCAGATCGCGCGGACGTGCCCGCCGCGGCGGCGGCTCGGAGTCCGGCCCGACCGCGAGCGATCAGCGCGCGGCGGTGGCCGTCGCTCGCGAGCCGCCGTGCGATCGCGCGGCCGAGACCGGCCGATGCTCCGGTGATGACGACGGTCCGCGTGGGCATGAAGGGCCGACTGCCCACCGGAGCACCGGCCGAAGCCAGGGGCCGTCAGGCGTGCCCCGGTCCGGGGCGCCCCTCCCAGGCTCCCCGGACCCGGGGCGCTACGCGGCCGCGCCCGCCGGCTCCGGCGAACCTCCGCGCGGCGCGCGAGCCGGCGCGCCCGCGTCCTCGCCGCCGGAGTCGTCGTGGCCGCCGTCGATCGTGCGCGGCGTGCTTCCGACCTGGATCGACACCCGGCGCGGACGCGCCTTCGCCGGCTTCGGCACCTCGATCTCGAGGACCCCGCGGTCGAACGACGCGGTGATGCCCTCGGGGTCCACGCCCTCGGGCAGGGTCAGGCGCCGCTCGAACGTGCCGTATCCGCGCTCGGACCGCACGGTCTCCGCGCCGTCGCGACGGCTCCGCACCCGGGCGCCGCTGAGGGTCAGGACGTCGCCCTCGACGTCGATCGCCACGTCGTCCGCCGCGACGCCGGGCAGGTCGGCGACGAGCAGGAACGACTCGTCCATCTCCTCCAGGTCCACCGGCGGGATCCAGCGGGCCGTGCTGGTGCTCGAGGCGCTCGGGCCGACGAACGACGCGAACACCCGGTTGACGTCCTGCTGAAGCGAAGCGACGTCGCGCGCGGGCTCCCAACGAACGATGGCCATGACTCAAACCTCCGTAGTTCGAAGAACAGTTCGTGCAACAGCAACGGTAGAAATCTCAGTCGCTCCGTGTCAAGCCTTGATCGGCCGTCGCGCGATCGGACATCCGTTGACCGGTCCGAGTCCGGCCCCGCACGTGGACCAGCGTGCCGGGCCGGAGGGCCGCGGAGCGTCGCATGACGCCAGACGATCGCGGGTGGTGCCCAGGCGGCCGCGGGACCATGATCGTCCCATGCCGTCGATCACCAGCGACACCGACGCCTCGGAGCTCGCGATCCTGCGCCACGGGGAGCGGATCGCCGCCGCCCTTCCGCGGAGGAGCCACGCACCGAAGGCGATCGTGGAGCGGCGCGTCATGGGCGCCATGATGGACGACGAGGAGCTGCGTGCGGCCGTCTTTCGCTTCGTGGACGTCCGGCCCGCCTGCCGGACGCGCGCGGACCTCGCGGACCATCTCGCCGAGCTGCTCGACGCCGCCCAGGGGTCGCGCCTCGCGGGTCTCGGCGCGGGCCTCGCCGGTCGATCGCCGACGCGGACGGCGACGGCGGCCGTCGCGGCCGCGGGCGTCCGGCAGATGGCGCACCGCTTCATCATCGGGGCCGACGCGACCGCCGCGCTACCCGGCATCGGCGCGCTCTGGGACGGCGGAGCATCCGCGACCGTCGACCTCCTGGGGGAAACGACCGTGACGGAGGCGGAGGCCGAGTCCTACGCCCGGCGCTGCGAGAGCACGCTCCGTGCGCTCGACGGCGCCGCGCGATCGTGGCCGGCCCGTCCGCGGCTGGAGCACGACGCCGGAGGTGCCATCCCGCGCGTCAACCTCTCCGTGAAGGTGTCGGCCCTGACACCCGCGATCCGCGCGCACGCCCCCCACCGGGGCGTCCGGGGCGCCGAGGAACGCCTTCGGCGGTTGCTGCGTGTCGCCCGCGACGTCGGGGCGCACGTCCACGTCGACATGGAGTCGCTCGACACGCGCGAGTCGATCACCGACCTGCTCCTGGCCCTGCTGTCCGAGGACGAGTTCGCGGACGGGCCCAGCGCGGGCATCGTCCTGCAGGCGTACTTGACGGAGTCGCCGGCCCATCTGGACCGGCTCCTCGACTGGGTCGGACGAGTCCCGCGGACCGTGCCGTTCACGGTCCGCCTGGTCAAGGGCGCCTACTGGGACCACGAGGTGATCCAGGCCACCCAGCACGGGTGGCCGGTCCCCGTGTTCCAGGACCGCCGGGCCTGCGATCGCAACTTCGAGACACTGACCCGACGCCTCGTCGACGCGTCGACCTCCGGTCGCGTCCGCGCGGCGATCGCGTCCCACAACCTGCGCTCGATCGCCCACGCGGTCAGCTACGCGGAGCGCCGTTCCGCGGACATCGAGCTGCAGGTCCTGCGCGGGCTGGGCGACGACACGATGCGGGCGCTCGTGAGGACCGGGCACCGCGTGCGCTGCTACTGCCCGGTCGGCGACCTCGTCGCCGGCATGGCCTATCTCGTCCGCCGCCTGCTCGAGAACACCAGCAACGACTCGTTCCTCGGTGCCCAGGCCAAGGGCGCCGACACCCACACCCTCCTGGAGACGCCATGACCTTCATCAACGAGCCCGCTCTCGAGTTCCGGCGTCCCGAGGTCCGGGCCCGCGTGGTCGCCGCACTCGCCGAGCTGGACGCGCGGCTCCCCCTGCTGGTCCGTTCCGCGGTCGCCGGGGAAGGCCCCGGTGGCGACACGACCGCTTCGGTGGACCCCGGTCGACCGGATCGCGTCGTCGCCGAGGTCCAGGAGGCGACGGTCCATCAGGCGGCGGTCGCCGTCGCCGAGGCCGGGCGTGCGTACGCCGGGTGGTCGGCCCGGAGCGGGCAGGAGCGCGGTGTCCTCCTGCAGCGCGCCGCCGCGATCCTGCGCGAGCGCCGCCTCGAGGCCGCCGCCGTGGCGCTCCGCGAATGCGGCAAGCCGTGGCAGGAGGCCGACGGCGACGTCTGCGAGGCCATCGACTTCCTGGAGTACTACGCGCTCGGAGCGGCGGCGCTCGACGACGGGCGGCCGCTGACCCAGATGCCCGGCGAGCGCAACACCCTGAGGTACGTCGGCCGCGGCGTCGCTGCCGTCATCGCTCCGTGGAACTTCCCGCTCGCCATCGCGGCCGGGATGGCGTCGGCCGCCCTCGCTGCCGGCAACACGGTGATCCTCAAGCCGGCAGAGCAGGCGCCGGCGTGCGCCCGGCTGCTCGTCGACGCGCTGCACGGTGCGGGCGTCCCGCGAGACGTCGTCCAGTTCCTCCCGGGCGGCGACGCGATCGGCAAGGCGCTGGTCGCGCACCCCGGCGTCCACACGATCGCGTTCACCGGATCCTGTGCGGCGGGCCTCCAGATCCTGGAGCAGGCGGCGCGCGTCGGACCCGACCAGACCCACATCAAGAAGGTGGTCGCCGAGATGGGCGGCAAGAACTGCATCATCGTCGACTCCGACGCGGATCTCGACGACGTCGTCCCGGGCGTCCTGAAGTCCGCCTTCGCGTTCGCCGGCCAGAAGTGCTCGGCCGCGTCCCGGGTCCTCGTGCACGAGGCCGTCGCCGATGACCTGATCGAACGCCTCGTGGGGGCGCTCGGCACGCTGCAGGTCGGCCCGGCGGAGGACTTCGGGACGGACGTCCCGCCGGTCATCGACCTCGAATCGCAGTCGCGCATCCGCCGGTACATCGAGCTCGGAGGCACGCCGGCGGCGACGGTCGACGTGCCCGGGGACGGCTACTACGCCGCCCCGACGCTCTTCGTCGACCTCCCGGGGGACTCGCCGGTCGTCACCGACGAGATCTTCGGCCCGGTGCTCTCCGTCGAGCGGGTGCCGTCCGTTCACGCGGCGTGCGACGTCGTCGACGCATCGCGCTTCGCCCTCACCGGCGGCATCTACTCGCGGAGCCCGCGTACCATCGCCGCGGTGATCCGGCGGACCCCGGTCGGCAACCTCTACGTCAACCGCGACATCACCGGGGCGATGGTCGGACGTCAGCCGTTCGGCGGCGGTCGGATGTCCGGCACCGGTCCGAAGGCCGGCGGCCCGGACTACCTGCTGCAGTTCGTCGAGGCGCGAACGGTGACGGAGAACACGGTCCGCCACGGGCTGGTGGTCTGATAGGCAAGGTCGGTCCGTCTGGAAGGGACGTGGTCGTGATTCCCTGAGCCCTGCCGAGGAATGGTCGACCACGTCCCGTCACACCGGGACGACCATCGGTCTGAGCTGGCGCATCGGGCGACGCCGTCCCGGATCCGCGGGGCCGGGGCGCTCGGTGTCCACGTCGTCCGGGCTCGGGTCCGGCGCCCTCACCACGCAGCACCCGCGGTCTCTGCGACGGGACCGGCGCGACGGGATGCGGCCCCGGGCGCGGCTTCGGTCTTCTCGCGGATCTCGTCGACGGTGGCGCCTCCGAGGGCCTCCAGCAGGAGCAGCCCATCGAGTTGCGGTCGAAGACGGCGAGGTCGGAGATGAGGCGGTCGACGACGCCCTTGCCGGTGAGCGGCAGGTCGCACTCGGCCTTGATCCGTGGCCGCCCGTCGCGAGTCGTGTGCTGCCGGTCGGCCAGGAGGATCCCGAGGCCTGGTCGTCGACGCCGCAGTTGTTGGAGACGATCGTGAGGTCGTCCGCGCCGACGTCGCGGAGCGCCGCGATGGCGGTCTCGGGATTGCCCGACAGGCCGAACCCACCGACCCCGATCGACGCACCCGACGGGACGTCCGCCAGCGCCGCGTCGGGGCCGGCCACGACCTTCGGCCCGACGCGCTGGGAGGGCGTCGGCTACGCCCCCGCGGCGAGGCGCTCGGAATGCGATCCGAGGAGTGTCCCGACCTCCTCGACGGTCGCCGGCTCCCGCTCGAGCGCGCGAGCGACGCCGACCAGCCGCCGCACGAGCTCCGCGTTGTTCGAGACCGGGACACCCCTGCGCAACGTCAGGGTGTCCTCCATCCCTGTACGGGCGTTGCCGCCGAGCGCGAGGCCCATGGCCGTCATCTGCAGGTTCGTGCGGCCGATGGCGATGACCTGCCACGCGGTCCCCGCGGGGAGCTCTCGGACGACCTTGAGCATGTTCTCGGGCGTCGCCGCCATTCCGCCGTGACGCACGCCGAGCACGAGGGAGACGTTGAGCGGCTCGACGAGCAGACCCTCCTCGAGCAGGCTGAGCGCCATGTCCAGGTGGCCCGTGTCGTAGAGCTCCAGCTCGGGGATGACGTCGAGCTCTCGCATGCGAGCGGCGAGGCGTCGGACGCCCTCGGGCGGGTTGCGGAACTCGCCGCCACCGAACGTCATCGAGCAGACGTTGAGCGTCGCCATCCGGGGACGCGCCTCGACGATCCCGGCCCGGTCCTCGAACGGCACCGACAGACCCACTCCTGTCGACAGCTGCACGTGGACCGGGCACGCCTCCTCGATCAACCGGGTCGTGCGCTCGGCGACGGCGACGTCGGCGGTCGGGTTGCCGTCCTCGTCGCGGACGTGGACGTGGACGACCGCCGCTCCGGCGTCGTAGGCGGCCTTCGCCTCCGCCGCGATCTGCTCGGGCGTCACCGGCAGGTTCGGGTTGTCACGTGTGGTCGCGATCGGTCCCGTCAGGGCTGCGGTGATGATTGCGGGGTTCATGCGTCGTCCTTTTCCGATGTGCTCGGCGCACCCTAGGTCCGAACTCCGCCAACGAGAACCCGTCGTTTCCTCCTGGCGGGAAACCGCGGCCCACCGGAGCGGACGGACGTCCGGGGCCGTTGACGCCCGGCATGCGGCGTGAGAGGGTGCTCGCGCTCTGCACCGATGGAAGGCTGCGCAATGGACGCGAAGGACAGGTCCGACAATCGGGGGGTCGAGTCCGTCGCCCGTGCTCTGGACATCCTCGAGCACCTCAGCGACGGTCCGCGGCGTCTCTCGGACCTCGCTCGAGACACCGGGTTGCGCCCGAGCACGACCCACCGGCTCCTGGACACGCTCGCCAGGTCCGGCCACGTGCGCCGTCTGGCCAGTGGCGAGTACGGGATGGGTGTCCGGGCCGCGCGGCTCGGGGATCGTGCCGCCGCGGGAGTCGCCCAGTTCACCGAGACCGTCGCGCCGTTCGTCGGCCGCGTGCACCGTGTCTCGCGGCAGACGACGAACCTGTTCGCCGTCGACGACATCTCGGCGTTGTTGATCGACCAGATCGGCGACGCCGACGTGGGGTCGTTCAACGTGGAAGTCGGAGCGCGACTTCCGTCCCACGCGACGGCCTCGGGCAAGCTGAGCCTGGCGTACGCCGGCCGGAAGACGGTCGCGAAGCTGCGGCGGACCGACGCGTTCGAGCGGTACACCCCGAACACCATCACGAACGTCGACGACCTCCTGGCGGAGGTCGCGGTGATCCGGCAGCGCGGCTTCGCGACGAGCGACTGCGAGTATGGACAGCTGACCCACGGCATCGCCTCGCCGTTGTTCGACGCCTCCGGTGGCGTCGTGGGCGCGCTCGGGATCTCCGTGCTCACGGCGGTGCCCGAGCGGCTCGCCCGCGACATCGCGGAGGAGTTCGGCGAGCTGATCAGCTGCGCCGCCGCGGAGGCCTCCGCGGCCCTCGGATACGAGGGCCCGTCGCACTGGGCGTACGCCACCGCCTAGCGCGCCGCGGGGGGTCTAGGTCCCTCCTCTTGGGCCGAATCCACGATGCGGAACGGCCGGGTCGTCGGGGCCCGGGCCTCGCCCTACGATCGCGGCATGTCAACGGTGTCAGGGACCCCAGCCACGGATCGAGCGGACGTCGCGGCGCAGCTCCACCACGTCGGCCTCGTCGTCCAGGATGCCGAGCCGGTCGTGACGTTCCTCGAGCAGGCGTTCGGCCTGCAGGTGGTGGAGACCATCATCGACGAGGCCGCGGGCATGCGTGCGGTGATGCTCTCCGTCGGCAGCGTCCAGGTCGAGATCGTGGAACGCGGGGACGCCGAGGCCAGGCGAGTCGCCCTCGACGGCGCACCGGCGCGGCTGGACCACCTCGCTTTCGAGGTCTCGGACCTCGACGACGTGCTCGCGACGCTCCGCGCGCTCGGCGCCGAGAGCGAAACGGAGTCGCCGATCGACCTCGGCGACCGGAGCACGATCTTCCTGCGCGCAGCCTCCGCGCTCGGCGTCCGGTTCCAGCTGCTCAGCGGCACGGAATGAGCGCCGGCCCGGGATCCGGCGGAGGACGGCCCAAGACTCCCAGCCACCTCGTCGTGGTGCGGGTGCCCGGTCGCCAGGGACGCTCGTGACCGGGCAACCGGTCGACGACGAGCAGCCCCATCGGCTGCTCGTGCCGGTTCTCATCGGGATCACGGCGATCGTCTCGATCGTCAGCAGCCTGGGCGCCCCGCTGATCCCCACGGTTGCGAAGGCGTTCGACGTCCCGCTGCGAGACGCACAGTGGTCGCTCACGATCGCCCTGCTCTCGGCGACCGTGGCCGCGCCCGTCCTGGGACGCCTCGGAGACGGTCCCCACCGACGCACGGCGATCATCGGCGGGCTCGGCATCGTGTTCGCCGGAAGCGTCCTCGCCGGGCTCGGTTCGACCATGCCGCTCCTCCTCCTCGGCCGAGCCATGCAGGGCATCGGACTGGGACTCGCGCCGCTCGCGATGGCGATCGCGCGGCATCACCTGCCCGAGGACCGCGCCGGCGAGGTGATCGGGGTGCTGTCCGTCACGGCCGCGGCCGGAGTGGGCGCCGGCTACCCGATCAGCGGTCTGATCGCCGAGCGTGCGGACGTCCACACGGCCTTCGCCTTCGGCGGCCTCGTCAGCGGAGCGGCGCTGATCGCCGGGGTCCTCGTGATCCCCCGCAGCTCCGGGGCGCAACGGGCGCCGCTCGACCTCATGGGTGCCTTGGTTCTCGCGATCGGGCTCTCGGCACTGCTGCTCGCGATCACGCAGGCGGGAGCGCAAGGGGTGAGCACCGCTTGGATCGTGGCGTTCGTCGTCGTCTCCGGTCTCGCTCTCTCGGTGTGGGTCCGCCACCAGCTCGCGGTAGACCACCCGCTGGTCGACCTGCGCCAGATGCGCGAACGTGCCGTAGTCCTGACGATCGTGACGGCGCTCGTCCTCGGGTTCGCGATGTACATGTTCCTCACCCTCGTCACCGAGTTCGTCCAGGGCTCGGACGGCAGCGCAATCCAGGTGTCGCCGTTGGTGGCCGGCCTGTGCCTCGTCCCGTTCTCGGTGTTCAGCGTCCTGGCGAGCCGCACGGTGCGGCCGCTGATCCCTCGCGTCGGGACGCCCGCGCTGCTCGCGGCCGGGTCGGCCGTCATCACCCTCGGCGGGATCTTCTACGTCGAGGTGCACTCGGCGCTCTGGCACGCCTTCGTGGCGATGGGCCTGATCGGCTTGGGATTCGGCTGGTCGTTCGCGGCGCTGCCGATGTTCCTCACCAAGCTCGTGCCGAAGCGCGAGATCGGGAGCGTGCTCGGCTTCTACCAAGTCGTCCGGTACATCGGCTTCACGTCGGGAAGCGCACTGGCCGGCGCGATCCTCGGGCACGCGACCGCGGCAGGCGGCCGCTTCCCAGCGGTGGGCGGCTACGCCGCAGCGCTCTGGGTCGGTGTGGCCGCGTCCTTGGGGGCGGTGTTCCTCGCGATCGCCGTCGGGCGCCGCTCGATGGCCAGTGCGCCTGTTGAGAGTGAACCGGATCGCCGAGCGGTCATACGCGAGGCGCCGAGTGAGTCGGTGTCGAACTGAGTGGCCGCTGAACTGCATTCGTTTGCGGTTGATGAGCCTTTCCGCCGTGTGGAACACGGGGCCCGTGATTCGATGCCTCTCGTGAGAGAATTACCGGCACTGCAATGTTGGTTTACCTGTGGTGAACCAGTCTGAAGTTTGGGGTGTCATGGACGACCTGATTGTGATGGCCACGGTGGTGGCCACGAAGACCGTCGTCGCTCGCGGCGTCGTCGCCGTCGAGCTGCGCCGTCCCGACGGATCCGCCTTCCCCCGTTGGGAGCCCGGCGCGCACATCGACCTGGGCGCCGGCACGGAACTCGAGCGGCAGTACTCGCTCTGCGGCGATCTCGACGATCCGTACACGTGGAGGATCGCGGTCTTGCGCGAGCCGGCGAGCCGCGGTGGGTCCGAGTGGGTCCACGACGGGCTTCACGTCGGCGACGCCGTCGCGATCCGCGGGCCTCGCCACCATTTCCCCCTCGTCGAGGCGGAGCGGTACCTCTTCGTCGCCGGGGGGATCGGCATCACGCCGCTGCTCCCGATGATCGCCGCGGTCGATGCCCGGTCCGCCGATTGGCGGCTGCTCTACGGCGGCAGGACCCTGGGGTCGATGGCGTTCGGGTCCGAGCTCGTTCGACACGGCGACCGCGTCACGTTCTGGCCGGCCGACTCCCACGGGCTCCTCGACCTCGCCGGTGCCCTCCCGGAGGGCGGCGGCGATCTGGCGATCTACGCCTGCGGACCCGAGCCGCTGCTCGAGGCGATCGAGAGGCATTGCGCAACCGGAAACCGCGGAACACTCAACGTCGAGCGGTTCCACCCGCGCCCGGGCGCGCTCGCCGGCGAGCGTCGCAGCTTCGAGATCGTCGTCGAATCGAGCGGCGCGACGGTCCGGGTGGGGCCCGACGAGGCGGTCGTCGACGCGCTCGAGAGGATCGGGATCGACGTCCCGACGTCGTGCCGGGAGGGGACCTGCGGGACCTGCGAGACCGGCGTGCTATTCGGCGACATCGATCACCGGGACTCGTACCTGACCGCCGACGAGCAGGACGCCGGAGAGACCATGATGGTCTGCTGCTCCCGCGCCCACTCCGATCGCCTCGTCCTCGACCTGTGAGCACGCCCGCGCCCGCCGGTGGCCCGGCACCGGTCGTCGAGCACGCGGTGCTCAGGGTTCGCCCCCGGGACGCGGCCGACTTCAAGGGTGCGTTGGCAGCCGGCCGTCGCGTCCTCCTTCGTGCGGGCGGCTGCCTCGGCGTCCGGGTACTGGAGTGCATCGAGTCCCCGGGCGACTACGTGGTCGAGGTCGAATGGACAACGCTGGAGCGCCACACCGTTGACTTCGCGTCCTCGCCGCTTCTGGCCGAATGGCGCTCGCACGTCGCCAGATATTTGGTGGCTGCACCCGTCGTTCGTCACTATGCCGAGGTAGGCATCCGCGAAGACTCGTGAGTTTCACTGTGCGGAAGTCCGCCTTTGCCTTCGAAGATCTACCGGTTGTACGTTCACGTCCCGTCGGACTGGAGTGTGATGTTCGTCCGAACGACAACGACCAACGGCCCGCACATGCGGCGCTGAAGTGCAACGAGTGGAGAGTTTCGTGTTCACGAGATCGCGGTTTGCCGTTTCAATGTCGGCAGCAACGCTGGCCGCCGGTGGGCTCATCGGCTGCGGGTCCGGCGGGTCGGAGTCGGCGTCCAAGGGCAGCGCCATCATCGTCGCCCAGAGCGGGACCGCCGCCCAGAAGGCGTCCGCGCTCGGCGAGGCAGCCGGCAAGAGGCGCGGGACCCACAAGCTCCCGAAGGTCACGATCGGCCTGGTCCAGGTCGCCGGCCAGTCGGAGGTCGCGAAGAACGCCGAGAACTCGCTCGTCCTGGCCGCCAAGCAACTCGGATGGACGACCAAGGTCTGCGACGGCCAGGGCGACCCCGTCAAGATGAACACCTGCCTCGTGTCCCTCACGAGCCAGAACGTCAAGGCCGCCTTCACCCTCGCGATCGAGCCCTCGATCATCGGCGCCGGCCTCAAGCTCGCCAAGCAGAAGGGCATCCCGGTCTTCAGCTACGGCGCACCGGTCGCGGAGAGCCCGCTCTTCACCGGCGTCTACGCCCCGAGCTTCAAAGCGGCGGGCGTCGCCCTCGGCAAGTGGGCGGGCAAGGAGTACGGCGCCAAGGCCAAGACCCTCCTCCGCTTGACGTTCCCCGGCCCCGCCTACGTCGACCGTGACTCCGGCTTCCTCGAGGGCCTGGCAGACGCCGGCGTCCCCGGAGCCTCCTGGACGGCTTCGAAGAACATCGACACGAAGGACCTGCTGGGCAGCGCGAAGACGAACACCGCGACGCTTCTTCAGCAGCACCCGAACGCCGACGTGATCTACAACTCGTACGAGGCGACGCTAGCGGGCCAGATCCAGGCGACGGACCAGAAGTTCGGCTCCAAGCAGTACCCCGATCGTCCCGCGGCGATCACCTTCGGCGGCGCGCTCGAGAACCAGCAGGACATCCGTTCGGGCAAGTTCCAGGCCTCCTCCTGGACCAACATCGAAGGCGGCGCCTACGTCGCCCTCGACTCCGCCGCGCGCGTGCTGACCGGCGAGCAGGCGAACCCGTCGCTCGCCGGTTCCTACGAGCTCGAGGGCTTCCCGGTCTACACCTACAAGGTCCTGGACAAGGCCAACATCGCGACCGCCGTGACGGATGGCAAGCCGAACCCGGACAACGACTTCGTCTCGTTCTTCAACGCGATGTGGCGAACGGAATACGGTGAGTGAGGTGGCGAACGTGAGCGCCACGGACGTGCCGTCCGTCGGGCCCATGGGCGCGCCGGACGGTCCCTCCTCGGCCCGGCCGGGCAGCCGGGAGCTGATCCAGTCCGTCTCCCTGCGCTACGGCGTCGTCATCGCCCTCGTGCTGATGATCGTGGCGTTCTGCGTCGCGCGGCCCGACAGCTTCGCGACGGTCAGCAACCTCCAGGCGATCCTCGCCCAGGCCGCGCCGGCGATGATCCTGGCGGTCGGTCTGACCACGGTCCTCGTGATGCAGGACTTCGACCTCTCGTTCGGCGCGACCACGAACCTCGCGATGGGCCTCGTGATCGCGATGATCGTGAAGTCGGGCGTTCCGTGGGTCCCCGCGCTTCTCGTCGGCCTGGCGGCCGGCGTGGCCGTGGGACTCGCCAATGGCTTCCTCATCGCCCGGCTCGGCGCGGCGTCGTTCATCATCACGCTCGCGATGAGCACCGTCGTCGTCGGCGTGGAGTTCGCCGTCACCGACCAGCAGAACATCATCGCCGAGCTGCCCGCAGCCTTCACCAGCATCGGCCAGAACGCCCCGATCCTGGGGCTGAGCAACGTGTTCTGGATCGCGGTCATCGTCTGCGCGATCGGCTGGTTCGCGCTCGACAAGACCGAGTCCGGGCGCTTCATGTACGCGATTGGCGGGAACTCGGAGGCCGCACGACTCGCCGGCGTCCCGATCCTGCGGCTGCGGCTCATCGGCTTCGCGGCGGTCGGCTTCACCGCCGCGATCGCCGGGGTGCTCCTGGCGTCCCAGTCCGGCTCCTACGCCCCGGGCGTCGGGTCCGCGTACCTCCTACCGACCTATGCGGCCGTCTTCCTCGGGTCCGCGGCGTTCCGGCCCGGGCAGTTCACGATCCCCGGCGCGATCGTGGGCGTGCTCTTCCTGCAGGTGATCAACACCGGCCTGAGCATGCTCAACCTCGACACCTTCGTGATCAACCTGGTGCAGGGAGCGATCCTCATCGCCGCCGTCCTGCTGAGCCGCCTCGGGCAGCGCACCGCATGACCGGGGACGACGTGTCGCAGGCATCGCTGTTCGTCGAGGCGCGGGGGCTCTCGAAGGCCTACCCCGGCGTCCAGGCGGCGCAGGGCGTCGACTTCGCGGTGTCCCGCGGGGAGATCGTCGGGCTCGTCGGTCCCAACGGCGCCGGGAAGAGCACGCTCATCAAGATGCTCGCGGGGGCGGTCATCCCCGACGAGGGCACCATCAGCGTCTCCGGCGCCCCCGTCGTCATCGACCGCCCGAGCATCGCGACGGGACTGGGACTGGCGTTCGTCCACCAGGAGCGGTCGGACGTCCCCAACCTCTCGGTCGCGGAGAACGTGCAGCTCGGTCTGGGGTTCCCCAAGCGCCAGGGCAGGATCGACCGCGGCGCGCTGAAGCGCAACGCGGTCGCGGTGCTCGACCGGCTGGGGGCGAGGATGGATCCGGAGGCGCTTGCCTCGAGCCTCTCGGTCGTCGACCAGCGGCTCCTCACGATTGCCCGCGGCATCGCGGCGGACGCGCAGATGATCGTCCTGGACGAGCCGTCCGCTTCCCTGACCGCCGACGAGATCGAGATGCTGCACGACGTGCTGCGGCGACTGGCGGCACAGGGCACGGCCGTTGTCTACGTCTCCCATCGGCTCGACGAGATCACCGCGCTCACCGATCGCGTCGTCGTCATGCGCGGCGGCAGGGTCACGGGCGCCTTCCCGACGGCCGGCGCGTCCACCACGAAGCTGATCGAGCACATCACTGGCGTCCCCGAGGCCGCACGGGTCGGGGTGACCCGCGCGTCCCTCGAGACGCAACGTCAGGCCATGGCGAGCGCGGACAGTACGAAGCTCCTGGACGTCCGGGGCCTCTCCCGCGCTGGGATCGTCGAGGACGCCTCGTTCTCGCTCGCCGCCGGTGAGGTCCTGGGTCTCGCCGGCATGGTCGGCGCCGGGCGCTCGGAGCTCATGCGGCTCATCTACGGCGCGGACCGGGCGACCGGGGGCGAGATCCTGGTCGACGGCGAGGCCGTCACCATCAAGTCGCCGCGGGACGCACTGCGGGCCGGGATCGTCCTGCTGCCGGAGGACCGCCGGCGCCACGGGCTCATCCTCGAGCAGTCCATCAGGCAGAACATGACGCTCCCGGCGATCCGCCGGTTCCGGCGGGTACCGGGCCTCCCGGTGCCGAGCCTCGCCCGCGAACGGCGTGCGGCGGTCGAACAGATGTCCGACCTCGCGGTGCGAGCACCGTCCCCGGAGACCGTCGTCGGCACGCTCTCGGGAGGCAACCAGCAGAAGGTCGTCCTCGCGAAGTGGCTGATTCACGGCGCGCGCGTCTTCATCTTCGACGAGCCGACGCTCGGCGTCGACGTGTCGGGCAAGCGCGAGCTGTACGCCCGCATGGAGAAGCTCGCGGCCCAGGGGCACGGGGTCATCTTCGTATCGTCGGAGTTCGAGGAGCTCGTCGAGACGTGCTCCCGGGTCCTGGTGATGCGCGAGGGACGACTGACCGGCGAGGTCCTCGCGCCCGACATCTCCGTCGCGGGGCTCGTGAGCCGCTGCTATGCCGATCGTGCTGCAGCCTGAACCCATCACCTGAGACGCCGCTCCGAGGTACGGTCGTCGTGGCCGTCGACCCCGGGGCGCCATCAGCCTTCGAAAGGAACCCAAGTGTCGAAACATGTCGTGGCCCGTGTGGGCGAGATCCCCGACGGCGGACGGGTGATCGTCACCCTCCAAGGACGGTCCGTCGGGATCTTCAACGTCGGCGGGTCCTACTACGCGCTGCTCAACCGGTGTCCGCACCGCGGTGCCGAGCTGTGTCGCGGATCGGTCCTCGGTCGGATCGAGGCCGACACGCCCGGGGAGATCGACTGGCAGGAGAAGCAGCACCTCATCCAGTGCCCGTGGCACGGGTGGGAGTTCGACATCGTCTCCGGGAAGTCGTACACGCGATCGGCTGTCCGGTCCTACCCCGTCGCGGTCGCCCAGGGATCCGACGTCGTGACCGACGTCGACTCGGGTGTCGCGGCTCCGACCTCCTGCGCGGGCAGCGATGCGACGGCGGGTACGGGCCTCTCGGCCCCCGGCCTGCGACCCGGGCCGTTCGAGGCTCAGACGTTCCCGATCGCGATCGAGGACGAGTACATCGTCGTGAACATGCCGGGACGGGTCCGCGCCGCCGCGGACTGAGCGTTCCGGCCGCGAGACCGACGCCGGCGGCACGCCGGCGGCGATCCTCCGCATACGCGTTTCTCGCGGTGCGGAAAGTGTCGAGCCACAGCGATTGCGGGCCGCGGGGACGGCTCGTAAGTTGCCTCTACAGCGCGAGTGACGCCAGTCACGTACGCACGAGGAACGAGGCAACAGTGGGACGACTCTCGGGAAAGACGGCGCTCGTCACGGGCGCGGCACACGGGCAGGGACGGGCGTTTGCGATCCGGCTCGCCCGTGAGGGTGCGGACGTGATCGTCACCGACGTCTGCGCCCAGGCGGCGGATGTCGGCTACCCGCTCGGCACCTCGGCCGAGCTCGACGAGACCGTCCGCCTCGTCGAGGCGGAGGGCCGGCGAGCGCACGCCGCAGTGGCGGACGTCCGTGATCGGGACGCGTTGGCCGCCGCCATGGCCGCGACTGCCGAGGCGTTCCCGCGGCTCGACGTGCTCGTCGCCAACGCCGGGATCCAGCGCCACACCCGGATCCTCGACTGCCCCCCGGAGCAGTGGCAGGCCATCATCGACATCAACCTGACCGGGACGTTCAACGTCATCCAGGCGTTCGTCCCGCGGATGGTCAGCGCGGGCAACGGTGGCTCGGTCATCGTCATGAGCTCCGTCGCGGGCCTGAAGTCGATCCCGTTCTGCGGACCGTACGTCGCCTCGAAGCACGGCATCCAAGGGCTGATGCGCGCACTCGCCCAAGAGCTCGGCGAGCACGGCATCCGGGTCAACACCCTGAACCCCGGCGGCGTCGAGTCGCCCATGACCGAAGACCGGAGCCTCCTGGACCTCTTCGGCAACGGTGACGCGGACTCCACCTTCTTCAACGCCTCCTACGTGCCGCTGCTGCCACTCCCGGAGTCCGGCTTCCTCAGCACCGACGACATCAGCGCGGCGGTCGCGTGGCTCGCATCGGACGAGTCCGCGTTCGTCACGGGGACGGCGATCCCCATCGAGGCCGGCGCGCTGGTGCGCTGACCCACCACACGACGACGACACGAAGGACACCCATGAGCGACGAGACCTGCCCGTTCGACCACGGCTCGGGAACGGCCACGGACACACCGGGCGTGAGCCCGCTGGCCAAGCGGTTCTGGAACAGCTACGACATCGACGACCCCGATCTGGCTGACCACTGGGACGAGGTCCTGGCCGGCCTGCACCAGGGGTGCCCCGTGGCCCGCAGCGACGTGGGCGAGGGCTACTGGGTGATCAACCGCTACGAGGACGTCACCAAGGCCGCGAAGGACTGGAAGACGTTCTCGAGCACGAGCGGCTTCACGCCGAACCGCCCCGAGGGCCAGCCGTTCTGGTACCCGGTCGAGTGCGATCCGCCGCTGCACTCGGAGCTGCGGAAGGTCATGGACGGCCACTTCGCCCCGAGGGCCGTCGGGACCATCGAGGACGAGATCCGCGCCCACGCCGATCTCCTGCTCGACGGTTTCGTCGGCGACGGCCGAGTCGACGTGGTCAAGCAGTACACCAACGCCCTCCCCGGGTACGTGTTCTGCGGAACGATGTGCGGCATGCCGCTCGAGGACATGCCGTGGCTGCACGAGACCCTCAGCGCCGGCCTCACCGGACCTCGTGAGGGTCGCGCGGCGGAGATCGTCAAGTCGTTCGAGTACTTCGAGGCGTTCCTGAAGAAGCGCAGCACGGAGGAGCCCCGCGGTGACGTCGTGGACGAGATCCTTGCGCTCGACCTCGAGGGGTACGACTGGAGCATGCGCACGGGGACCCTGGCGCAGACCGTCGCGGCCGGGATCGCGACGACGGGGCACGTGATGGCCTCCGCGCTCTGGCACCTCTCCGAGCACGAGGAGGACAAGCAGGCGCTGATAGCGGACGCCGCCGCCTACCCCCGGGCGGTCGAGGAGTTCGTGCGCATGTACGCGGCCTCGCCGCACAACGGGCGCCGTGCGACGACGGACACCGAGGTCGCCGGGACGAAGATCGAAGAGGGGGACTTCGTCGTCCTGGGCTGGGGCGCCGCGAGCCGGGATCCGCTCGTGTGCCCGAATCCCGGCACGCTCGACATCAAGCGGTCGCCGAATCGCCACGTCGCCTTCGGGTCCGGCGTGCATCGGTGCATCGGCGCGCACCTCGCCCGCCTCGAGATGCGCATCGGCCTCCAGGCGTTCCTGGCCCGCATCCCGGACTATCGGGTCGCGGAGGGGTTCGTCCCGCAGTACGAACAGAACATCGTCCGCTCCCTGACCTCGCTGCCGTTGGAGTTCTGATGGCCGTCTACGTCATCGCCGAGCCGTGCGTCGACACGAAGGATCAGTCCTGCGTCGACGTCTGCCCGGTCGACTGCATCCACCCGACCCGGGATGATCCCGACTACGGCGAGCACACGATGTTGTACATCGATCCGGTCGAGTGCATCGGGTGTGACGCGTGTGCCATCGCCTGTCCCGTCGGAGCGGTCTTCACCGCCGATGATCTCCCCGCGGAGTGGCGGCACTACGCGGGACTGAACGCGACGTTCTTCTCCGCGCGTTCGGCGGCCTGACGAAGGGCGGGGCGGCCGGCCACGACGGCCGCCCCGGTCCCACGCCCGCTACGCCGGGGGCGAGACGCGGTGCCCCGCCGGCCAGGAGTCACCTCCCGCCAGACCCTCCAGCGCGAGGCCGTGCGACAGTTCGTCGAGCAGGCGGCGCTTGATGGGCTGCGTGAGGACCTCGCGCGCGTAGCGACGGGTCAGGGGCGGGCGGGCGGCGATCGACCGTGCGAGTTCCAACGCCCGGGGCATGAGCTCCGTGCGGGGCAGCACCTCCTTCACGACCCCCAGGGCCTGCGCCTCCCGCGCGCCGAGGGACTCGCCCGTCAGGAGGAACGAACGGCCCCGATTGGGGCCGAGCAGCATGGGCCAGACGACGTGGACCCCGTCGCCGGGGACGATGCCGGACGGGTAGTGCGGTGCGTCCTGGAACACGCAGTCGTCGGACGCCAGGACGACATCGCACAGGACCGCGATCTCGGCGTGCACCGTCGCTGGCCCGTTGACCGCCGCGATCGTCGGCACCGGGATGTCGAGGAGGTTCAGGAGCAGCCGCTTCCCCTCCGCGTGCACCCGGTCCCACTCCGCCGCCGGGCGGCTGGTCGCCTCTCCCGCGTAGAAATGGGCGCAGAACGACTCGCCGGTCCCGGTGATGACGACCACCTCGTTCTCCGGGTCGGCGGCGATGTCCGCGAAGCACCAACCGAGTTCCTCGTGGGGAACGCCCCCCCAATGGAGCGGGCCGTCGTCGGTGTGGAGTCGCACGGTGAGAACCCCGTCGTCGCGCGTCAGGTGGACGTGCGAGTAGCGGTCCGCGTAGTTGTGGAGTCTGAGGTGATCCATCCCTCGACGCTACGGTGGCTGGCGTCACACGACACGGGCGGCGTTCCGCTGTGCAGAAGCGGTGCCCTGGGCAGTCGGTTCGCGGCGGATCAGCCGTGTCGAGGCGTCGCACAGCGGCTCGAAGTCGCGACGTCGGAAGGCGACAACTCCGTTTCTGCACCCCGGAATTCCCCGTGGAAACCGGTGGTAGCGTCGCCCCCGACGCCGTGGACGACTCCGCTCGCCGGATCTCCCACGGATGGGTCAGGTAAACGATGAGGAGACTTCGTGGGCGATAGCAACTACGCGATCGGCGTGGACATCGGGGGGACGTTCACCGATTGCATCGTCGTGGACGACTCGGGGCGGACGACGATCGGGAAGACGACGTCGACCCACGGTGATCTTCCGACCGGCGTCCTCAACTCGATCGGCGCCGCAGCCGGCCAACTGGGCACCGACACGGAGACGCTGCTCAGTGCGACGCGCTCCGTCTACCACGGCTCGACGGTCGGGACCAACGCACTCGTCGAGGGACGCACCTCGACCGTCGGGCTCATCGCGACCCGCGGCCATGGCGACTCGATCTTCATGATGCAGGCGGGCGAGCGCCTCCGCGGCCTGCCGCCCGAGACGCTCGCGCACGTCGCGGCCCAGCCGAAGCCGGCGCCGCTGGTGCCGAAGCACCTGGTCGCGGAGGTCGACGGGCGCGTCACGTTCGACGGCCGGGTCCTGGTCCCGCTGCGCGACGAGAGCGTGACCGAGGCCATCGATCAGCTGATCGAGGCGGGCGCCGAGGCGTTCTCCGTGGCCCTCCTGTGGTCGTTCGCCAACAACGAGCACGAGCTCCGCGTCCGCGACCTGATCCACGAGCGCCTCCCCGGGGCGTTCGTGTCGCTCTCGCACCAGGTCGCCCCGCGACCCGGCGAGTACCAGCGCACCGTCGCGACGGTCATCAACTCCGCCATCGGTCCCGTGATGGACGCCTACCTCGGCGAGCTCGAGGACGCGCTCCAAGGCGCCGGATACGCGCACCGCCTCCAGCTGATGAGCTGCTCCGGTGGCGTCATCGACGTCGAGGAGGCCCGACGGAGCCCCGTCCTCACCATCGGATCCGGGCCGACCGCCGGCGTCATCGGCAGCCGCGCCCTCGCGGCGCGCACGGCGGCGGCCTCGGCCCGCGTCGGTGCCGGTGCGGTCGTCGTCGACTCCGGCGGTACCGGCTCGGGACCCGTCGGGAGCGCGCCCGCCCCCGCGAACGTCGTCACGACCGACATGGGCGGGACCACGCTCGACGTCGGCGTGATCGACGGCGGACGCCCGCTGACCCGGCCGACCAGCCGGCACGGGCAGTTCGAGTACTTCGTCCCGACGGTCGACGTCCGTTCGATCGGTGCGGGCGGCGGCAGCATCGTCCAGTTCAACGAGGACCTCGGCACGATCACCGTCGGGCCGCGGAGCGCAGGGTCGATCCCCGGACCTGCGTGTTACGGCCGCGGCGGCACGATGGCCACCGTCACCGACGCGGACCTCGTGCTCGGCTACCTCGACCACGAGTTCTTCCTCAACGGCGCGATGCCGCTCGACCTCGACGCCTCGCTGCGCGTCCTCGAGGCCGCGGGGGCGCCCGTCGGACTCTCCGCGGTCGAGACGGCGGCGGCCGCCGCTCGGATCGTCGACAGCCAGATGGCCGACGCCATCCGCCTGGCGAGCGTGCAGCAGGGGTACGACCCGCGCGACTTCACGGTCTACGCCTACGGCGGCGCAGGCCCGGTCCACGCGAGCGGCTACGCCCGCGAGCTCGGCGTCTCCCGGGTCGTCGTGCCGCTGAGCGACTTCGCTTCCGGCTGGTCCGCCTTCGGGGTCGCCACGTCGGAGGCGGTCGTCGTGCGCGAGATGGGACGCGCGTCGTCGTCGCCCTTCTCGCCGGCGTTCTTCAACGACGCCTGGCCCGACCTGGAGGCCGAGGTCCGCCGCCGGCTCCTCGCCCAGGGGGCACGGGAGGACCAGATCGTCCTGGAGCGCATCGTCGACACGAAGTACCGCAACCAGTTCTCGGTCATTCCGGTGTCGGCTCCGCCGGGGACCTGGGACGACGAGGTGGTGGCGGAATTCGTCGGGGCGTTCGAGGCCGAGTACGCCCGGCTCTTCGGCGAGGGGTCGGGCTCCGCGAGCGCGGGCTACGCGACAACGGGCCTCGCCGTCCGCGGCGTCGCGGACATCGGGCAGTACGAGCCGACGATCCACGAGCCGGTCGCCTCCGACACCGCACCGACGATCAAGCGCACGCGCAAGGTCGTCTACTACGAGGACGAGGGCCTCGCCCCGCGCGACGTGCCCGTCTTCGACGGGACGACGTTCGTGCACGGCATGACCGTCGCAGGCCCCGCCATCATCGAGTACCCGGACACGACGGTCGTCGTCCGGCCCGCCCAGACCTCGCTCGTCGACGAGTTCGGCAGCATCCACCTGCTGCTCCCCTGATGTTCCCCGGACCTGACAAGGACACCATCGTGACCGACACGGCACACCCCTCGTCCGAGCCCGCCACGGCCCCGGCAGCACCGATCTGGGACGGCAAGCTCCACTCGTACATCCCGGCCTCGGACTGGCAGACCCGGGTGTCGCCGGACCTGCCGCTCCACGACGACTTCGAGGCGGAGGTGGACCCCGTCACCTACGAGGTGATCCGCAACCGCCTCTGGACGATCAACATCGCCCACGGCGAGACGATGACCCGGATCTCGGGCTCCCCGAGCTTCCAGGGCCTCGATTTCAACATGTCGATCGCCGCCGAGGACGGCGAGACGATCATGAACGCCCCGTACATCCAGTTCCTCAACGGTGGCGCGACCTTCGGGATCCGCTACATCTTGGAGCACTACAGCGGGAACCCCGGGATCCACGAGGGGGACATGTTCTTCGGGAACGACCCGTGGATCAGCGCCACCCACCAGATGGACATGCAGGTGAACACCCCGGTGTTCATCGACGGCCGCCTGTTCGCCTGGATCTCCAGCGCCGCGCACCAGTACGACCTCGGCGGCATCAGCCCGGGCGGCTGGCCCCAGGGCGCGCCGGACGTCTACTCGGACCCGATCATCCTCCCGCACTTCAAGTTCGTGGAGCGCGGCATGATCCGCGAGGACCTCGAGCAGGTGCTGCTGCGCCAGTCGCGCATGCCGGACTTCGTGTCGCTGGACTTCCGCGCCGGCCTGATCGGCTCGCAGCAGGCGCGCGACGCGCTGATCGACCTCTGCGACCGCTTCGGCGCCGCGACGGTCAAGGGCGTGATGAAGGGGATCCTCGACCGCTCGCAGGAGTCGTTCAAGGCGAAGCTCCGCCGGATCCCGGACGGCCGCTGGTCGCAGGTGAAGTACAGCGCCGAGGCGCTCCCGGGCGACAAGAGCGTCATGCGCGTCCAGGTGAACTTCACCAAGGAGGGCGACCGCCTCACGGTCGACAACCACGGCACGGACGTCCAGGCGCCTGCGGGCCCTGCCGGCATCACGTTCTCGCCCTTCATGGGCGCGGTGACGACCGTGGTGGCCCTCAACCTCCTCTACGAGCACCTCTTCGCGATCGGCGGCGCGTTCCGTCAGATCGACTTCGACGTGACGCCGGGACTGCTCAACACGGTCGACTACCCCGCGGCCGTCGCCGGCGGCATCGGCAACGTCCAACTCAACGTCTACGCGATGCAGGTGCTCGTGTCGCGGATGCTGAGCTGTGACCCCGAGCTCGCGTCCGACATCGTCGGTCCCGACCCCGACTACCCGCTGTTCGTCGTCCAAGGCGTCAACGACCGGGGCGAGGGCTTCGGCCAGGCGCTCCTCGACGGCTTCGCCAACGGCCGTGGCGCGCTCAACCACCGCGACGGCATCGACAGCGGCGGCCCGATGTGGAGCCCGCTCACCCGCCTCCTGAACGTCGAGGACGTCGAACAGTGGTACCCGCTCGTGTACCTCTACCGCCGGGAGACCGCCGACACCGCCGGTGCCGGACGGTGGCGCGGCGGCAACGGCGCCACCTGGGCCGTCACGCCGTACCGCGCTCGGACGATGGCCTACGAGGCGAACGCGTTCGGCGCCGCCGTCTCGGTGGTCAACGCCGAGGGCCTCTTCGGCGGCAACCCGTCAACCGCCGGCTCGCACCACCACGCTGCCGGCACCGACGTCGCCGAGCGGTTCGCTGCGGGCCACATCCCGCAGGACCTCGCCGCCCTCGAGCACGAGAGCCTCACCCGGCTCCCCGGCAAGTTGAACGCGACGACCTTCGCCCCCGGCGACGTCCTCGAGGCGCAGGTCATGGGCGGCGGCGGCTACGGGGACCCCCTGCTTCGCGAGCCCGCTCGCGTGCTCGAGGACCTCGCGAACGGCTACGTCTCCCGCGAGGCCGCGGAGGCGCACTACGCGATCGTGTTCTCGTCCGCCGGTGACATCGACGCCGAGGCCACGGCCGCGGCACGCGACGCGATCCGGGCCGAGCGAGCGACGTGGACCCTGGTGTCGGACGTCCACGGGGCCGCCGCCCCCGTCGAGGCGCTCGCCGCGACCGGCGGTCCGGACGCGCCGGTGCACGAGTCGGTCGTGGCACGGGACGCGGGCGGCGAGCGGGTCCTGGCGTGCCGCCACTGCGGTGAGATCCTCTGCGGATACAGGTCGGACTACAAGCGCAGCTGCCTGATGCTCGAGGCTCCGCTGACGGAGATCGCCGGCGCCGTAGACCCCGGGCCGCTGGTCGACCAGACGGTGCTGTTCCGCCAGATCTGCTGCCCGGGATGCCAGACCATGCTCGGCACCGAGGTGTTCCGCGAGGGCGACCCGATGATGCCGGACATGCTCCTCTCCTGATGACCGACCAGGGACTGCCCGGCATCGCCGGGCACCGGGCGATCGTCACCGGTGCGGCGGGCGGGATCGGTGCCGCAGCAGCACGCCGTCTCGTCCGCGAGCGGGCGAGCGTCGCGCTCATCGACGTCGACGCCGCACGGCTGACTGCGACCACGAAGGCGCTCGGCCCCGCTGCGATCGGCATCGTGGCGGACCTCTCGGTCGCCGAGGAGGTCGAGCGGGTCGTGCGCGAGGCCGAGGAGCGCCTCGGGCCGGTCGACCTCCTCTACAACAACGCTGGGATCCTCGGGACCGCGAAGGCGATCTGGGAGACCGCGCCGGAGGACTTCGACCGGGTCGTCGGCCTGAACGCCAGAGCGACGTTCCTGTTCATGCGGGCGTTCCTCGCGCGGTGCGTGGCGGACGGGCGCACGGGCTCCATCGTCAATTGCTCGTCGACGGCCGGGTCGCGCGGGCTCAGCGGGTTCGCCCCCTACTGCGCCTCGAAGCAGGCGATCCTCGGCATGACGCGCACCGCGGCCGTCGAGGCGGGGCCGCACGGGATCCGGGTCAACGCGATCTGCCCCGGCCGGGTCGACACGCCGATGGTGAGCTCCTTCGTCGCCGCGGCGGCCGACCGGCCGAGCGGCGACGCATCACCGGTCGCCGGCCGGCCGATCTCCCGGCCGGCCACCGCGGACGAAGTCGCGAACCTCGTGGTCTGGCTGCTCAGCGCCGAGGCGTCGTACGCCACCGGCGGCGTCTACGCGATCGACGGCGGCCAGACCGCCGCCTGACCGGACGCGCGGCCACCGGCCGCCGCGTTCCGCAGACCGGGATCGCCGCCTTGGCGTTCGACGCAGGCGGTGGGAAGCTCGGACGGCGTCGCCACGCAGCGAGCAAGCGCTCGCATCGGCACCACGAGAGGACAGAACTGATGGAGACAGCACGTACCTCGGCCCCCGGGATCACGGTGGCCTCGCCGCCGAAGTCCTTGGTCATCGACACCGACGTCCACAACTTCCCGATGATGGACGAGGTCGTCGCGTACATGCCGACGCGCTGGCGCCAGTACTACGAGCGCTACGGCCTGCGGACCGGCGCCGGCGAGCAGGGCATCGTCCGCGCCCGCTGGATGGGCAGCCGGACCGACGCGTGGTCCCCGGAGGGCAAGCCCCCCGGCGCGGACCCGGCGTTCATGCAGCTGCAGCACCTCGACGCCTACGACGTCGACATCGCAATCCTGAACAACAGCATGGGGCACTCCGGCGCCTACGTCGGCGGCGGCGCGCCCCTCGAGTACACGGCGGCCCTGATGCGCGCCGCCAACGAGTGGACCGCCGAGCGGTGGCTCGACCTGGACAGCCGCTTCTGCAACACGACGCTGATCCCGTACGAGGACCCGAAGCTCGCGATCGCCGAGATCGAGCGGTGGATCGGTGACGACCGCTTCGTCCAGGTGAGCGTGCCCCTCCGGATCCAGCGGCCGTTCGGTCACCGGAAGTACTGGGACCTGATCGAGGCCTGCGCGCACTACGACCTCCCGATCGCCTTCCACCCGGGGCAGGGGAACCTCGGACCGCTCACGGCCGCGGGCTGGCCCTCGTACTACTACGAGGACCACGTGAATTTCCCGCACGCACTGGCGGGGCACATGGCGAGCCTCGTGACCGAGGGCGCCCTCGACCGGTTCCCGAACACGAAGATCGTCTTCCAGGAGGGCGGCTGGTCGTGGGTCGCGCCGTTCGCATGGCGGTTCGACCGGGCGTTCGGGCAGCTCCAGGACGAGGTGCCTCACCTCACCCGCAGGCCGTCCGAATACCTCGGCGACCACTTCTGGTACACGACCCAGCCGTGGGAGGAGATGGAGAAGAAGCACCAGTTCGAGCAGGCGTTCAAGGCGTTCGGCCACCCGGAGAAGCTGCTCTTCGCCAGCGACTACCCGCACTGGGATTTCGACGCGCCCGACACCACCGCCCAGATGATCGACGATCCGCAGCTCCGCGAGATGATCATGAGCGGGAACGCGCTCGATCTCTACTCCCGCCTCCCCAAGCCGGAGGCCGGCGCATGAGCACTGTCATCCCCTCGCTCGACCGAGAGACCGTCCTCGGCGGATGGTCGGGGGCCGTCATCGACGCGGACCTCCACGCCCACCTCGGCAGCGTCGAGAGCCTGAAGGACCACCTCGAGCCGGTGTGGCGCGAGTTCGTCAACGAGACGGGCTTCCAGGCGCCGCCCTGGATGGACTCCGTCTACCCGCCGGGGGCCGGGACCACGATCGATCCGGGGCTCGCCGTCGCCGGCGGCCCGGTCGGTTCGACGGCTGCGGCAGTGGTCGCGGGCGCGGTCGAGCCGATCGGAGCGGAGGCCTCGATCCTCAACTGCTACTGGGGGCTCGAGCGCGTCCGTCACCCGGACTTCGCGGCCGGGCTCGCCCGCGGGATCAACGACTGGCTGATCGCCGAGTGGCTGGACAAGGACCCGCGGCTTCGCGCGTCCCTCGTCGTCCCAGCGTTCGTCCCGGACGAGGCGGCGGCGGAGATCGACCGCGTCGGCGGACACCCCGGATTCGTCCAGGTGCTGCTCCCCGTCCGGTCGTCCCGGCTTTACGGTCAGCGACCGCTGCGCAGCATGTTCGAGGCGATGGTGCGCAACGACCTGGTGGCCGGCGTGCACTACGGCGGCACCGCCGACGCTCCGGGTCCCAACGGCATGGAGACCTGGTTCCTCGAGGACTACGTCTCGAGCCACCTCGGAGCGTTCCAGGCGCAGCTCTGCAGCATGGTCAGCGAAGGGCTCTTCCAAGCCCTCCCGGATCTGCGCGTCTCGTTCCTCGAGAGCGGCTTCACCTGGGTCGGCCCGACGCTGTGGCGGATGGACCGCGAGTGGCCCGGCCTGCGTCGGGACGTCCCGTGGCTCGTCGAGGCACCGAGCGCCCTCGTCCGGCGACACGTGAAGTTCTCCGGCCAGCCCATCGACGCCGGCAACGACGACCAGCTGCGGGCCGCACTCGACTGGCTCGGCTCCGACGATCTGCTCATGTTCGCCTCCGACTTCCCGCATGGACGATCGGAAGAGGCGACCGCCCTCCTCCGCGTCCTCTCGCCCGAAGCCGCGGAGAAGTTCATGGCGGGCAACGCACGGGCGCACTACCGGCTCTGAACAACCGCCCAACCCCTGCGGCCGGGGCGGGGGTGGGCGGGGTGACGCGCAGAAACCACGTGCGCACGGCCAATGCGCGTAGCGCAGAAATCGCAGATGTGCAGGTACTTCTATGCCCCCGGCAAGAATCGAACTTGCGCACATGGTTTAGGAAACCAATGCTCTATCCACTGAGCTACGGGGGCGGGGACCGCAGATCCTAATGCGTCCCGGCGGCACGGGACGCGCCGCTGTGACGCGCTTCGCGGACCCGCCGCGAAGCGCGGGGGAGGCTCAGTCCCCCGCCCCGCTGCGCGCCGCGAACCACGCGGCGTACGCCACGATCGCGATCACCAGGGCGAGCGGGATGAAGGTGCCCGCCGAGAGGGACTCGTTGTCGTCGGCGGAGAGGAGGGTGACGACGAGGCCGATGACGCCGACGATCGATCCGGCGCCCATCAGGCGGAGGGAGCCCTTCGGGGGGAGGCGCTCGAAGAGGGCCAGGCCCGCGCCGGCGCCCGCGGCGACGAGGCCGATGAAGAGGACGACGACGCCGACGACGACCATGGCTCAGGCCTCCGGGCGGTCGGGGTGGACGTCGTCGATCGTGGTGAGGGCGACGTAGGGGGCGCCGCACGCCGCCTCGATGCGCTCGCCGCCGCCGGCCAGGCGATCGAGGACGGTGACGACGCCGACGATGGTCCGGCCCTCGGCCTGGAGGGCCTCGATGGCCTGAACGGTCGACCCGCCGGTGGTGACGACGTCCTCGACGACCAGGCAGCGATCCTCGTCGGTGAGGAACGGGCCCTCGACGCGGCGCTGCAGGCCGTGGGCCTTGGTCTCCTTGCGGATGAAGAAGGCGTTGGCGTCCGCACCGCCGGCCAGGGCGGCGCAGGCGACGGGGTCGGCCCCCATCGTCAGGCCGCCGACGGCGGTCGCGCCGAGGCGCTCGACCTCGACGGCCAAGAGCTCGCCCAGGGCCTTGAAGCCGGCGGGGCGCAGGATCGCCCGCTTCGCGTCGACGTAGTACGACGCGGTCTTGCCGGAGGTCAGCGTCACCTCGCCGAGCACCAGCGCGTGCTCGCGGAGCTCGGCGACGAGGCGGTCCTTGGCGGTGTCGGGCGCAGGCATCAGGGGGCCGATGCTATGGGCCCGACCCCGAGGAGGGCGCGAGCCCTAGTACGTGTCGACCGGCATCCCGATCGTCATGAACGCGTAGATCGAGGCGGCGTCGGACATCGGGACGCGGAAGCAGCCGTGGCTGGCGCTGTAGCCGGCCGGGACCTCGGGGTAGCCGTGCACCGCGTAGCCGCGGATGAAGTACGAGGACTTGTACATGCCCTTCGCGTTCGTGCCCGGGTCCTTCATGTAGACGTGGAAGCTGCCGCGGATGGTCGGCGTCGACGGCTTGCCCGGGGACGTGTGGTAGATCCGGATGGCCTTGCCCTTGTCGACGAGGACCAGGACGCGGCGCTCGATGTCGCCCTCGACGTGGCGGCCGTGGCTCGGGAACTTGACCTTGAACCGGCCCTTGCCGGCGCGCAGGGCCCGGAAGACGGCGGAGTTCGCCTCGCTGGTCGCCGACATCCGGGCGACCTTGCGGAAGGCGAGGACGGCGCGCTGGGTGCGGGCGTCGTAGACGCCCTTCTTGCCGATGACGTACGCCTTGTCGGCGAGCATCTCCTGCAGCATCCGCACGGCCAGGCCGCGCTCGCCGGCGCTGACGTTCGGCGTGGCCTGCAGGACGACCTTCGTCTTCGCGACGGTGGTCGCGATCGGCTGGTTCTTCGGGATCGCGGCGCGGACGACGACCCGCGAGCTCTTGCTGACCTTGCCCGGGACGTTGAGGCGGACGTAGCCCTTCTCGCCGTCCTTCTGCTGCTTCAGCGTGACCGTCTTGGACGACCGCTTGCCCTTGGCGGTGAAGGTCACGCGGACCTTCGTGCCGGCGACGAACTGGTCGGTGACGGCCAGGGCGCGCCACTTCTCGCCCTTGAGGACCTCGCCGCCGCGGGCCTTCTCGGTGACGAGCGTCAGCTTCGTCACGACGGGCGCCGGCGGTGCCGGGGCTGGGGCCGGCGGTACCGCGGGTGACTGGGCGTGGGCGGCGGTCGGGACGAGCAGGACGGCGGCCGGCAGCACCGCTGCCAGGGCTGTTCTGCGACCGGGAAGGCGACGCTGCGTCATTCGGGAATGGTACCCCGGTCCGGAGGCTCCCACCCCGACCCTCATACGGGACTTCCCCGTTTCTTCGGGCCGGACCGCCCGGGAACGACGACTGCGAACGCGCCAACCGCATCGGGCGAGGGCATCGGGCGGCCGGGCGGTGCCGCGACGGTCTCCCGTCGGCGGTGTGCCGTCCGCATCCGGGTCCGGCCCCTGACCGCCCGGGGCCCCCGGACCGGCCGGCCGCCCCGTCGGGCGGCGGCGGGACGCCCAGACCCAGCCCCGGCCCCTGACCGCCCGGGGCCCCGGACCGGCCGGCCGACCCGTCAGGCGGGGGGCGGGACGCCCAGACCCAGCCCCGGCCGCGCCCGGGGCGGCGGCAGCCGGTCCTCGACCCGCTTGGCGATCAGGGCGATCAGGCCGAGGATCGAGACGGCGCCCGCCCAGAGCGCGAGTCCGCCGAGGACGCTCCAGTCGAGCGCCACCGCGATCGCGATCGTGTTGTTCGTGCAGTGCAGGAGGATGTTCGCGTAGAGCGAGCCCGTCACCTGGTACAGCAGGCAGAGGATGATCCCGAACGTCGCGAGGATCGGCAGGAAGATCGCCTTGGACCCGCCGATGTGGAGCGCGCCGAAGAGGATGCCGTCGATCAGCGCGCCGAGGGCCACGGCGACCCAGGCCGGGGCGAAGCGCGCGATGCTGTCCCGCAGGCCGGGGTAGAGGATCCCGCGCATCAGGAACTCCTCGCCGATCGGCGCGCAGACGGTCACCGCGAGCCCGACCGCGATGCCCGCGACCAGCGAGCCCTTCGCGCCGAGGTCCTCCGGCAGCGAGTCCTCCTGGCCGTCGGCGTTCAGGAGCGCACCCAGGCCGGCGGAGATCAGCAGGTACAGGACCAGTGCGGCGACGACGAACAGGGGGATCCGCCAAGCGCGCGGCGGCATCAGCAGCCCGACGTCCCGGCGGCGCAGCCCGCCGACGAGCATGCCGACGATCAGGAGCGGCACGCCGACGAACGCGGCGTTCTGCAGGATCGACCCGATCACCGAGCCGGTCGCCTTGGCGGTGTTCGTGTCGTCGCCGATGGCGAGCGTCGGGATCGACGTGAAGATCGCCGCGCCGAACGTGGCGATGAACGCGAGGAACGCCGCCGGGGCGCCCCACGACATGCGTGGCGTCGGGCCGGCCGCGCCGCGATCCGGCGCGGGCGGGGACGACGTCGTCGTCGACACGGGCGTGGTCACCGGGCTCAGGCTACCCGGACGCGTCTCCGTACCGACGCACCGTGCGGGCCCGGGTTCCGCCCCGCAACCCGGCCCGCCGGTCCGGCCGGCCCTCGGTGGGGCGCGTCCACCCCGGGCCGGCACGCCGGACCCGCCGGACGCGGTCGCCTGCACGCTCGCCCCGCACCCCCGGCCCGCGGCGAGCGCCTACGCCACGAACACCCAGCGCGTCGTCAGCTCGGTCACGAGCATCAGGAGCCCGATCCCCACGACGCCGAGGACGACCATGCGGGTGCGCTGCCAGCGCCCGCGGGTCAGCCACCAGCCGGCCCACATCGCCAGGGGGAAGAGCACGCCCAGGAAGCGCGGCAGCGACATCAGCGGCTCGCCGCCGGTGGACACGACGGGGGCGCTCAGCGGCAGCAGCAGCGCGCAGCCGGCGTAGGCCGCGTAGGCCGGGGGCAGCCGCCGGGCGACGCCGACGAGCGCGGCGAGCCCGAGGACGAGGAAGACCAGGAGCAGCGGGTTCATCCACTCCGCGTTCGGGGTGATGATCGCCGGGGAGACCTTCGGCCCGAAGAGCTGCTCGAGGCCGTCGACCGCGGAGCGCCCCGAGCGCACCACGCCGTCGATCGGCCCGACGTTGCGGCGCCCCCACTCCTGCTGCTGGTCGAACGACACCGTCCAGGTGTGCCCGGCCAGGCGCAGCCCGACCAGGAAGGTCAGGAGGCCGACGGCGACCATCGCCGCCGCGGCGGCGGGGCCCGACAGCGCGCGCAGCCGGTCGGGGTCCAGCAGGCGCGGGCGCTCCAGGGCGTCGGCGTCCGCGGTCCGGGGCCCGCGCTGCAGCACGTACGCGGCGGCGGCGAGCGCGGGGACGAGGAGGACCACCCAGGGCAGCTGGGCGGCGAGCGACAGCAGGACGACGCCGGCCAGCGCGGCGACCCCCAGCGCCCGCGGGCTCGGCCCCGAGCGCCCGGTCTGCTGCTGCCAGGCGATCACGAGGATCGGCACCACGAGCACGATCCCGGCGCTGCGCGTCGTGGCGGCCAGCGCGCCGAGGACGGCGACGACCATCCACTGCCGCTCCCGCGCGGCGTAGAGGCAGCCGACGGAGATCAGCAGGAAGAGGCCCTCGGAGTAGACCGCGGTCAGCCACAGGGACCCCGGGAAGACGAGCAGGACCCAGACCGACGCGCGGGCGGCGCGGCGGCCGAGCTCGAGCTCCGTCATCCGGTGCAGCAGCATCGCGCCCCCGTACGCGCAGACCGTGGAGATCAGGAGCCCGGCCAGCAGCGGCGACCCGACGACGCTCCCGGCGCGCAGCAGGCCCGGGTACAGGGGGAAGAACGCGGTCCGCGGCAGGTAGCTCGTCGGATAGCCGTGGTTGGCGATGTCCAGGAACCACACGGCGTCCCAGCGTGCGAACGGGGCGACGAGCCGGTCGGTCAGCGCGCCCAGGCCGGTGGTCAGGCCGGCCGGGTCGTAGACCTCGTCGGTGTGGATGCCCCAGAGCGCGGCGCCGGCGATGCCCGCGACGAGCACCGCGACCCGCGTGAGGACGAACGCGGGGAGCACGACGCGCGCGGTCTCCGCCCAGCTGAGCGGCGCGTCGCGGGACGCGGCCCCGGCGACCGTCGCGGGGGCGGTGATCGGACCGGCGGGGGACGCCGGGAGGTCCTCGAGCGCCGCGGGGCGTTCGAGCTGCGTGTGGCGCCCCATCCGGAAGCATGGTTACGGAAACGGCCGCACGCCGTGCACCCAGGGGTGCAACCGGCAGGAGAACCGACCTCGGCCGGGTATCGTGGCCATAGGTATGTCCCACGCAGCCCGCAAGCGCCGCCAGCGACGCTCCAAGGGCGGTGCGGCTCGAGTCGTCCTCGTGCTGTTCGCCGTCGCCCTCGTCGCTCTCGGCATGAGCGCCATCGGCGGCGTCGGCTACGTCGTCAGCGTGGCGGACGGCGTCGACCTCGACGAGATGGACCAGGTCGATCCCGGCGCGCCGTCGGTCGTCTACGCCAAGGACGGCACGAAGCTCGGGTACCTCCAGGGCCCGACGATCCGCGAGAAGATCCGCACGAGCCAGATGGGCGACTTCGTCCGCAACGCGACGGTCGCGGTCGAGGACCGGCGCTTCTACGAGCACTCCGGCGTCGACGTGGAGGGCATCTTCCGCGCCGCGACCCGCAACCTCTCCACGGGCGGCAACACCGAGGGCGCCTCCACGCTCGAGATGCAGCTGATCCGCAACCTCTGGACCGGCGACACCACCAGCAGCCTCAAGCGCAAGATCCGCGAGGCGAAGCTGGCCCAGCAGCTCGAGGACCGCCATCCCGGGCGCGAGGGCAAGGTGTGGGTCCTGACGACCTACCTCAACACGGCCCCGTACGGCACGGTCGGCGGCCAGGCGATCAAGGGCGTCGAGGCCGCCGCACGCGTGTTCTTCAACACGACGGCGCAGAAACTCACGCTGGCGCAGGCCGCGACGATCGCCGGCCTGCCGCAGGCCCCGACCGACTACGACCCGTACACCAACCCCGAGGGGGCGCTGACCCGCCGCAACGACGTCCTCCGGCGGATGGCGGAGCAGGGCTACATCAGCCCGTCCGAGGCCTACGCGGCGCAGGAGAAGCCGCTGGGCGTCAAGAAGGGCGGCAAGTACTACACGACGCGCCGCGAGAAGTTCTTCCTCAACTACGTCCAGCGGATCCTGGTCGCGAAGTACGGCAAGACGAAGGTCCGCAAGGGCGGGCTGAAGGTCTACACGACGCTCGACCTGAAGAAGCAGGACCTCGCCCGCGCGGCGATGGCCGCCAAGCTCGACGCGAAGGCGGGCGACCCGTCCGCCGCCATCGTGACGCTCGACCCTGCCACCGGCGACATCGAGGCGTCTGCCGGCTCGACCCAGTTCGGCAGCAACCAGTACGACCTGGCGACGCAGGGCCGCCGCCAGCCGGGCTCGACCTACAAGACGATCGTGCTGACGACTGCGCTGGAGCAGGGCATCAGCCCGAGCACCAGCTACCCGGCTCCCTCGACGTTCACGATCCCGCCGCCGTTCTGTACTGACGGCGCCACGCTCTGCACGATCAGGAACTTCGGCGGCGAGGGTTCCAAGGGCGGGTCGATGGACCTGAAGACGGCGACGTTGAAGTCCGTCAATACCGTCTTCCAGCAGCTAGACCTCGACGTCGGGCCGAAGAACGTGACGAAGACGGCGAGGGCGATGGGTATCACCTCGCCGCTCAAGAGCTACCCGTCCGAGGCCCTGGGATCCGCGAGCGTCAGCCCGATGGAGATCGCCCGCGTCTACGCGACCATCGCCAACGGCGGCATGCGCGTGACCCCCCGCGCGATCACGAAGGTCGTCGACGAGGACGGCACCGTCCGGCGGCCGCAGCCGGTCCGCCGGGTCCGCGCCGTGCCCCAGGACGTCGCCAGCGAGGTCAACCGGATCCTGCAGGCCGACATCAAGGGCGGTACCGCGGCGTCGGCGAACTTCGGCTGCCCGGCCGGCGGCAAGACGGGGACCACGAACGGCCCGACGGACGTGTGGCTCGCCGGGTTCACCCCGCGCCTGGCCACGGCCGTCTGGGTCGGGTTCCCCGACGGCGCGAGGAAGATCACGTCGACCACGCAGGCCGGCGGCAACATCCAGGGCGCCAGCGTCTCGGCGCCGATCTGGAAGCAGTACATGCAGGGCGCGCACGGCGACTACTGCGGCAACTTCCAGGGGCTCGTGCCGTTCACCGGCACCAAGGGCCGCAAGGGCGAGGCGCTGACGACGACCCAGGGCGACGAGTCCGGCCAGAGCGGCTACGACGACGGGTCCGGCACCTCCGGCGGCACGGGCGCCGGCGACGGGTCGAGCACCGATCCGTACCCGTCCGACACGTACGAGTCGCCGGTCTCCCCGGCCGCCCCGTAGGCCCGGGCGCGGCGGCGCGGCGACGGTCCGCACCGGGCGTCGCGACGCGCGCTCCCGGCGGTACCGGGCGCCGCATCGGCCCGGCCCCCGGCGGTCCGTCCGACCCGGGGCGCGGGCGCGGATCCGGCGTGGGCACGGGGCATCCGCCGCGTAGGGGCTCCGCGTCCGACGGTCGACCCTTGGTACCGTAGGTCGGATGGCCAAAGAAGACAAAGTAGAGTTCGAGGGCGAGGTCGTCGAGGCCCTGCCGAACGCCATGTTCAAGGTGCAGCTCGACAACGGCCACGAGGTCCTCGGCCACGTCGCCGGCAAGATGCGCCGGTTCCGCATCCGCATCCTCCCGGGCGACCGGGTCCGCGTCGAGGTCTCGCCGTACGACCTCAGCCGCGCGCGCATCGTCTACCGCCACCGGTAGGACGGGCATCCCGGATCCCCGGCCCGCGGGCCGCGAGGATCCACCTCCGCGCGCCGGGCGTCATGCTCCCCGCGTGGGCGAACGCGCGCTGATCCGGACCTTCACCGCCGGCCTGCAGCCGCGCGACGACCGGCTGCTGATCGGCCCCGGCGACGACGCCGCGGTCGTCCGGCCCGCCGCCGCGCTGGCGGTCACGAGCACCGACACGACGGTGCTCGGCGTGCACCTCCCGTCGACCGCCCACCCGCTGGTGACCCCGGCGGTCGTCGGCCACCGCGCGCTCGCCACCGCGCTGTCGGACCTCGCCGCCATGGGCGTGCCCGCGGGCGAGGCCTACGTCGCGATCACCGTGCCAGGCGACTGGGGCGACGACGACGTCCTGCAGGCGGTCGCCGCGCTCGAGGAGCTGGCCCGCCGCACGGGCACGACGGTCGCCGGCGGCGACGTCACCTCCGGACCCGCGCTGGTGATCACCGTGACCGTCGTCGGCTGGGCGACCGGCCCCGACGCGCTGCTGCGCCGCGACCACGCCCGGGCCGGGGACCTCGTCGGCGTCACCGGGACGCTCGGCGGCAGCGGGGCCGGCCTGGCGCTGATCCTCGACCGCGTGCCGTCGGCGGCGGTCGGGTCCGGCGTTGCCGACGCGCTGCTGCACCGCTACCTCGTGCCCGAGCCCCGACTGGAGGCCGGCGCCGCGCTCCTGGCCGCCGGGGTCCGGACGGGGATCGACCTCTCCGACGGGATCGCGACCGACGCCGCCCACGTCGGCGTCGCGTCCGGCGTGCGGCTGGAGATCGACCTCGACCGCCTGCCGCGCCAGGAGGGCGTCGACGCGGTCGCCGTCGCGCTGGGCCGCGACCCGGCCGAGCTGGCGGCGACGGCCGGAGAGGACTTCGAGCTGCTGGTGACGGCGCCGCCCGGGATCGCGGAGACGCTGGACGGGGTCACCTGGGTCGGCACCGTGCGGGACGCGGGCCCCGAGCCCCCGGGCGCGTGCCTGCTGCGCGGTGGCGCGCCGGTCGCGCTGGGTGGCTTCGAGCACCGGTCGTAGGACGGGCGCCCGTCGGTCGCGCCGCCGTACCGGGCCGGGCGGCGGGGCCCGGCCGGCCGCGACGCCGGCTTCGGGTCCCGCGGTCGATCCTGGACACCTGGTGGCCGGGGATCGACCGACCCCTCTGGTGGTGGGTGGTCGGCCGGGCCCCGCGCGACCAATCTTGGACACCTGTGGGCCGGGGATCGACCGACCCCTCTGGTGGTGGGTGGTCGGCCGGGCCCCGCGCGGTCGATCCTGGACACCTGTGGGCCGGGGATCGACCGACCCCCCCCCGACCACGCACGGCCGGACGCCGGGCCCGCGTGGTCCCTGCGGTCGCGTCTCAGGCCCGCCGCGTGCGGGAGCCGGGAGGCCGGTCGACCGGGCGCCGGGGCCGCCGGCCCTCGCGCCGGCGCTCCCGCCGCCGGCGGTGGTCGTCGATCGGGTCGGCGGGCTCCTCCGGGGCGGGCTCGGGCTCGGTGCCCCAGGGCTCCGCATCGTCCCACGGGCCGTCGTGCTCGGGGTGCCACGGCTCCTCGGGGTCCGGGTCGATGGGCTCCTCGTCGTCGGCGAGGGTGCCCCGGCGCCCGGTGAACGGGTTGCGGACGGGCGGGACCAGCGACAGCGCGGTCGCGACCGCGGCGCCGACCACGAGGCTGACGAAGAGCATCGCCACCGGCGTGACGTGGCCGCCCGCGACGAGCAGGACGAGCCACCACGGCAGCTGGGTGATCCCGACGTGGAGGTCGGATACGACGGTGATCGCCGCGGCCGCGGGCAGCAGCAGCCCGACGAGCAGCAGCCCGAGCTTGTGCAGCGGGGCGGAGACCGGCACGGGGGAGATCGCCGCGGGCCACGCCGCCAGCGCCGGCACGAGCAGGTAGGCCGCGAGCGGGTCGAGGACGAGCAGCGCGACGATCGTGGCGAGCAGGACGGCGAAGACGCCGAACGCCACCGCGGGGCGCGTCGGCCGGTGGTGGCCGGCGATCTCGCGCGTCAGGAACGGCCGGGCCGCGACCGTCGAGCCGACCAGGACGAGCAGCAGCACGACGACGAAGACCCAGGCGCCGGCGCCGGTGTGCAGCGCGGTCCCCGCGAACGGGGCGGGCACCGCGGGCCAGACGAGCCCGCTGCGGCCGGCGCCGATCGCCACCAGCCCGGCGATCAGCGGCCCGACCGCGCACCCGAGCGTCCACGCCAGCCCGGCGAGCAGGTTGATCCCGTCGCGCGCGAGCGAGATCGACAGCACCAGGACGCCGCCGGTGAGGGGCAGCAGCAGACACAGCAGGAGCACGCGAAGCGCCCACCCGGGCAGCTCGCGGTCGGCGATGATCAGGCCGGTCTGGGGCGGCCCGATCCGGGCGGACGGCTCGTCCGCCGCCAGCAGCCCGCGCAGCGCGGCGCGCCCGTACGCGGCGAACCGCGACCCGTCGACCACGCCGCTGGACGCCGAGCCCACCGCGCCCTGCGACGTCAGGATCACCGACGGGACCTTCGCCTGGTTCAGCTCGCCCTGCTCGCCGACCGTCGCCGGCAGGCCGCGGCGGACGAGCTGGCGCCAGAGGGCCTCGGAGTCCGACGGGCGCAGGTTCTCCTGCCGCAGCGCGGTCTCCAGCGTCCGCTGGAGCCGGAGCGACCCCGCGGCGGTGCCGTTGGCCCACGAGGCCACCTGCGGCGGCCGGGAGCGGTCCCCGGAGAGGTCGCCCAGCACGATCGCGGCCGAGACCCCGCCCTTGACCGCCCGGGCCAGGCGCGTCGCGCCGGTCAGGCCGCCCCCGGACGCGCCGGTCGTCGACACGAACTGCACGGTGTGGCGGAAGCGGTTCTGCCCGACCGCGCGGGCCAGTGCGAGCAGCGCCGAGGTGGCCGTGAGCTCCGCGGCGGATCCCGGGCGCAGCGCGTCGCGGTGGGCGACCACGAGGATCTCGGGGCCCGGCAGCCCGGGGAGCGTCGCCGACACGTTGATCAGCGAGCGGGTGCCGTCGGGGGTGTCGGCGTCGAACTCGTCCTTGCGGATCGCCGCCGTGGGGACGGCGCGCCGGAACTCGTCGGCCACGAAGTCCGCGAGCGCCGCGTCCCCGGGCGACCCCGCGCGGCGGTTCGGGAACCGCGCTGCCAGGGCGTCGTTCATCCGGGCGGCGGCCGCGCCGTCGTAGGCCTCCGCCGGCAGGTCGGCCGTGAGGGGACGCGGCAGCGCCCGCAGCGAGAACACCGCGACGAGCGCGGCGAGGAGCAGCGCGCCGATGCCGATCCGAGTCGCCAAGGACGCCAGCGTACCGGCGCACTACGCTGTGGCTGCGCCGGTCCCTCCCGACGCGCCACCCGGAACGGGCCGTGGGGCCCGCCGCGGCGGCGCGATCGCCCGGGTGGGCCATGATGCGACGACCGTGACCACCTCCGCCCGCATCCTCGTCGTCGACGACGAGGAATCGATCCGGACGCTCCTGGCGTTCCCGCTGCGCCGGGACGGCCACGAGGTGATGACCGCGGCGGACGGCCGCGAGGCGCTCGAGCAGTTCGACCGCGGCCGACCCGACCTCGTGCTGCTCGACGTCATGCTGCCGGGCGTCGACGGCTTCGAGGTCTGCCGGCAGCTGCGCCAGCGCTCCACGGTGCCGATCATCATGCTCTCGGCCCGCGGCGAGGAGGGCGACCGGGTCGCCGGCCTCGAGAGCGGCGCCGACGACTACGTCACCAAGCCGTTCTCCGTCCGCGAGCTGCGCAGCCGGGTGCGGGCCGCGCTGCGCCGTGCCGCGATGCCGGCCGCGACCGCCGGCGACGCCCCGCCGATCGAGGTCGGCGACCTGGTCATCGACCCGGACCGCCGCCGCGTCACCGTCCGCGGCGAGGAGGTCGAGCTCACGCACCTCGAGTTCGAGCTGCTGACGACGATGGCCTACGCGCCGGGCCGCGTCTTCACCCGCGACATGCTGCTCGAGCGGGCCTGGGGCGGCGCGGCCTACCGCGAGCGCCGCACCGTCGACGTGCACGTCCTGCACCTGCGGGAGAAGATCGAGCAGAACCCGAAGGCGCCGGAGTACGTCATCACGGTGCGCGGTCTCGGCTACCGCTTCCGCGACGCCGACGGGTAGGCGGTGTCGACGCCGACGGAGGGGCCCGGGTCCGCGCCCCCGCGACGGGGCCGCCCCGACGACCCGGCGACGCCGTCCGGTCGGGAGGGGATCAAGGGCGCCACCGTCCCGCGGCTGCGCTCCCGCCTGCGGCAGTCCCTGCGCCTGCGCCTGACGCTCGCGTTCGTCGCCGTGACCGTGGTGGCCGTCGTCGCGATCGCCCTGCAGGTCCTGCCGAGCCTGGAATCCTCGCTGGCCCAGCAGCGGCTGCAGTCGCTGGCGCGCGACACCGCGGCGGCGGTCGCGGAGTCCCCGGGCGGGGGCTCGCGAACGCGGGCCGACCGGGAGCTCGTCGCCGCCGTCGCCACGCGGACGGGCGCCGACGTCGTGCTCTACGGCCCCGGGGCCGGCGGCGGACCCCCGGTCGTCCGCCGCGCGTCGGAGATGTCTCCCACGCCCGGCGGGGCGGAGTCCTCCCTGGCCGCGCGCGCCCTGGAGGACGGCCGCGACGTCCGCACCGTCGACGACGGCGACCGGCTGCGCGCGCGGGTGGCGGCCGTCGTCCCCGGAGCCGGGTCGGCGGCGGGTGCCGGCTCGCGCGGCGTGGTCGTGGCGAGCGAGGACCTCGCGGACGTCCGCGCGACGGTCACGCTCGTCCGCCGGCGGGTCCTGCTCGGCGGGCTGCTCGGGATCGTCGTCGCGGTGCTGACCGGGACGGCCTTCGCGGTCGGCCTGTCGACCCGGCTGCGGCGCCTGGAGCACGGCTCGCGCGAGGTCGCGGCCGGCCGCTTCGCGACGCGCTTCGACGTCGAGGCCGCCGACGAGCTCGGGTCGCTCGCCCGCTCCTTGGACACCATGCAGCGCCAGCTGAAGGAGCTCGACTCCAGCCGCAAGCGCTTCATCGCGACGGCGTCGCACGAGCTGCGCACCCCGCTGCAGTCGCTGTCCGGGTTCGTGGAGCTGCTGCAGGACGAGGAGCTCGACGAGGAGGAGCGGCAGGAGTTCCTGGCGCAGCTCGCCACGCAGGTCGCGCGGCTGACGCGGCTTTCGTACGACCTGCTGGACCTCTCGCGCCTGGAGAGCGGCGGCCTGGACCTGCGCCCCGAGCGGACCGACCTGCACGCCCTCGCCCTGGCGGTCGCCGCGGAGTTCCGCCCGCAGGTGGAGCGCGAGGGCCGCCTCCTGACCGTCCGCCTGGCGGGCGAGCCCGTCGAGCAGTGGTGCGATCCCGAGCGGGTCGCGCAGGTCCTGCGGATCCTCGTGGACAACGCGTTCAAGCACTCCGGGTCGTCCGAGGAGGTCGTCGTCCGGGTGGCCCGCGGCGGCGGTGCGGCGCGGATCACCGTCACCGATCGCGGGGGCGGCATCGCGCCGGAGGACCTCCCGCACCTCTTCGAGCCGTTCCACGGCACCGGCGACGGCTCCGGCGCGGGCCTCGGGCTCGCGATCGCACGGGAGCTGGCGCACCGGATGCGCGGCACCCTCGGCGTGCAATCGACGCGGTCGGGTACAACTACGACGACGTTCACCCTGGAGCTCCCTGCATGAATCCCGTCCCCGCCCGTCTCGCCGCCATCGCCCTGCTGGTGGCGTCGCCACTGGCGCTGGCCGCCTGCGGCGGTGACGACGACGACTCGAAGACCGCCGCGGTCTCGACGCAGGCCGGCGGATCCGGCTCGGTCACCACGGTCGAGGACCTGCCGACGAAGGACGGCGGCTCCAGCGCGAAGGGCCTCGCGATCGACCCGCGCACGATCTACACGCGCCTCGGCGGCGGGGTCGTGACGATCATCGCGGCCGGCGCCACGAACACCGACAGCGGCGGCCTGGGCTCCGGCTTCGTGGTCTCCGCCGACGGCGAGATCGCCACCAACGCCCACGTCGTGTCGCTGGGGGAGAAGGCGAACTCGCCGGTCGCGGGGCGCGTCTTCGTCCGCTTCGCCGACCGCAACCAGGTCCCCGCGAAGGTCGTCGGCACCGACCGCTTCAACGACGTCGCGCTGCTGAAGATCGACCCGAAGGACCTCGACCTCGTGCGCCTGCGCTTCGCGGGCCCCGAGGACGCGCACGTCGGCGACCCCGTCGTCGCCATCGGCTCCCCGTTCGGCGAGGAGCAGTCGGTCTCCGAGGGCATCATCTCGGCGCTGGACCGCTCGATCCGGTCGACGTCGGGCTTCGACACCGTCGACGCGATCCAGACCGACGCGGCGATCAACCGCGGCAACTCGGGCGGCCCGCTGCTCGACGCGCGCGGCCGCGTCATCGGCATCAACTCGCAGATCGAGACGTCCAGCGGCGACGGCACCGGCGTCGGCTTCGCGATCTCGGCGAAGACCGTCGAGCGCGCGATCGACCAGATCCGGAAGGGCGGCAAGGCGTCGTACCCGTACCTCGGCGTCTCGACCGTCGGCGTCTACCCGCAGCTCGCGAAGAAGTTCGACCTCGGCACCGACACCGGCGCGTGGATCCAGGACATCCCGTCCGGCGGACCGGGCGACGAGGCGGGCCTGCGCGGCCCGAACGGCCCGACCCAGCAGTTCCAGGTCTCGGCGTTCCGTCCCGGCGGCGACGTCGTCGTGGCCATCGACGACCAGCCGGTGAAGACGTCGACGGACCTGTCCGAGGTCGTCCAGGGCTTCCGCCCCGGCCAGACGGTGACGCTGAAGGTCTTCCGCGGCGGCAAGCCGAAGGCCGTGAAGGTCAAGCTCGGCAGGCGGCCGACGGTCGTGCCGAAGGGCTGAACGGGGGGCCGTCCGGGGACGGGCGGGCCTCGCCGGGGACCAGGCGGCCCGCGGGCCGGCCGTCGGCGCGGGAGCGACGGTCCACCCCGTGCATGGATCGCCGGGCTCCGGGCACCTGCACGGTCACGTTCCGTCCACGGCGTCCCGCGGACGCCCCGATACCCTGGGTGCTCGATGCCGGATCCCCCGCAGAAGCCGCTCGTCCTGGTCTCCAACCGGGGGCCGGTGACGTTCGACACCGACGGGACGATCAGCCGAGGCACGGGCGGTCTGGTCACCGCGCTGACGGGGCTGGCGTCCCACCGGCCGGTCACCTGGATCGCGAGCGCGATGGGCCGTGGCGACGCGGACCGCTCGCGGCAGGCCGGCGGCAAGGCGTTCACCGTCCAGTCGCCCGTGGGCGGTGACTACGACGTGCGGCTGGTGGTCTCCGACGAGCAGGCCTACGAGGGCTTCTACTCGATCATCAGCAACCCGATGCTGTGGTTCATCCAGCACTACCTGTGGGACCAGTCCAACGCCCCGGACATCCGCACCCACGAGGTCGAGGCGTACGAGTACGGCTACAAGCTCGTCAACGAGGACATGGCCCACGCGGTGGTGGAGGAGATCGACGGGGTGGAGAACCCCGTCGTGATGGTCCACGACTACCACCTCTACCTGCTGCCGGGCATGATCCGCAAGCAGCGCCCGGACGCGTTCCTGCACCACTTCGTGCACATCCCGTGGTCGCAGTCGGACTCCTGGCGCGTGCTGCCGCCGAAGATGCGCGACGAGATCTACCGCGGGATCCTCGCCAACGACATCATCGGCTTCCACACCCGCTCCTACCGCCGCAACTTCCTCCAGTGCTGCGAGGACCTGCTGGAGCTCGAGGTCGACCACAAGCAGGGCGTCGTGAAGATCGACGACCGCGAGGTGTGGGTGCGGGCCTACCCGCTGCCGATCGACGCGGCCGCCACCCGCGCGGTCTCCCGCCGCGTGCGGGTGCGGCAGTTCGAGGACGAGCTGCTGCGCCGCCGGCGCGACCACATGATCCTGCGCGTCGACCGGGCGGACCTGTCGAAGAACGTCCTGCGCGGGTTCTCGGGCTTCGACCTGTTCCTCGAGCAGCACCCGGAGTTCCGCGAGCGCGTCACGTTCGTCGCCCAGCTGATGCCGTCCCGGACCGACGTGGCGGAGTACCAGGAGTACCTCGAGCGCATCGAGGCCCTGGTCGCCGTCGTCAACCACCGCCACGGCACGCCGGACTGGATGCCGATCCAGCTGAAGCTCCGCGACGACCTCGAGGAGGCGATGGCCTCCTACCGCCACTACGACGTCCACATCGTCAACGCGATGTTCGACGGCATGAACCTCGTGGCGAAGGAGGGCCCGATCGTCAACGAGCGCGACGGGGTCTCGATCCTCTCCGAGAACACCGGCGCCCACGAGGAGCTCGGCGAGTTCGCCCTGACGGTCAACCCGTTCGACGTCCAGGATCTGGCCAACATGATCTACCGGGCCCTCACCATGAGCGGCGCCGAGCGCAAGCGCCGCGCCGACGGCCTGCGCGAGATCATCCTGCTGCGCAGCCCGGGCGACTGGATCGACGACCAGCTGGCCGACATCCGCGGCAAGGCGGCGGGCGCACCGGCGCACGACGAGGTCTGAGGGGGTGGGGCGCGCCCGCTCGGGCGGGCGCTGTCGCGGGGCGGGTCGGGTGCTGGACCGTCCGGGTTCTGGAGTCGATGGGTGGGGGCGGGGCCGGTCGGGCACGGTCGCGAGCCGCATCGAGTTGCGGACCGCCCAGGTACCGACGTCGACGGGTGGGGGCGGGGCCGGGTTGGCCCGCCGGGGCGCGTCGAGTTGTGTGCGGTCCAGGTACGGAAGTCGATGGGGCCGCCGGCCGGCCGCGCACGGTCACGGGGCGCGTCGAGTTGCGGGCCGTCCGGGTACGGAAGTCGATGGGGCCGCCGGCCGGGCGGGAGTCGTCGCGGCGCGCATCGTGTTGCGGACCGTCCGGGTACCGAAGTCGATGGATGGGGCGGGGACGGGTTGGCCTGCCGGGCGCGTCGGGGTGCCGACCGCCCGGGATCCGAAGTCGATCGGTGGGTGCGGGGCGTGTCGATCCGCCGTGTCGCCTCGGGTCGCGGACCCAGAGGTCCCGGCGGCGAGGGGGATGACGCAGAGACGTCCGCTGGGTGGCGCGAACGTGCGGCGGCACGGGGCGGCTGGCGGGGTGACGCAGATATGCCCCGCTGGGCGGCACGAACCTGCGGCGACGCGGCTCGCGTGGGGGAGTGATGCAGAAACGCCCCGCCGGGCGGCACCGACCTGCGGCGACGTGCCCCGCGCCCGCCCGGCGGTCCGCGCGCCGCTCATGGACCGAACTCCGCGGCCGCGCTGCCGCCCGTCGGCCCGGAGCGGTTCGGCACCGGCGCCGGGCGGCGGGCGGGAGGCGCCGACGTGGGGCGCGGC
>NZ_JBFAPC010000006.1:0-67715 GCF_040675535.1 Patulibacter sp. NPDC049589
CTCGCCGCCGCCCCGTTCGAGCAGATCGTCGTCACCGACACGATCCCGCTGCGCGCCGGCGCCCCGGACAACGTCCACGTCGTCTCCTGCGCCGCGCTCCTGACGGACTCGATCCGCTCGATCTTCACGGACGACTCGGTCTCCGAGGTCTTCCAGGGCGAGAACCAGCTCTTCTAAGGGGAGGGGGGACCGGGCCCCGCCCCGAGCGTCTCGGGTCTCGACCGATCCGGGCTGCGACGAGGCTCGGGCCACCCGGAGGGGACCGGGCCCCGCCCGCGGTACCCTCGGTGGGATGCCGACGACCGCCGCCCAGCTCCTCGCCGAGCGCCTGGGGCTGACCGACGACGAGGTCCTGCTGATCCTCGACGCCGATCCGCTGTCGGTGATCGGCGGCGAGCTCGAGCACAAGCCGCAGCTGGCGCTGCTGCTGACGCTGACCACGGAGCCGGCGGAGCGGGTCGGCCTGCCGGCCCTCCACCGCTGGATGCGGACGAGCGGCCCCGTGGGCCGGCCGGTCGAGCTCCTGACGGCCCGGCGCTTCGGCGACTTCGAGGACGCGCTGACGGCGCTCGCCGACCGCGGCCTCGTCATCCGCCGGGCCCGCTGACCCGCGGCCTGGTGCCCAGGCGTCCGAACCCGGCGTACGGTGCCTCCGCGTTTGGCATCATGCTCCCGTCGTACCCCACGAGAGGACCACCCCCACATGTCCCGAACCACAGCCCGCACGCTGGCCGGCGGCCTCGCCGTGCTCTCCCTGATCGCGGTCCCGGCCTCGGCAGAGGCGAAGACCGTCAAGGGCCTGCAGGACAACTCGATCCTGAGCGACAACGCGGCCGACCGCCAGTCGTTCTTCACGGACGCGAAGGCGTCGAGCTCCCGCACCGTCCGCGTGCTCGTCAACTGGGACGGCAAGTCGACGTCGGCGCCCGCGGACCAGATCGCCCGGATCCGCCGCGCGGCCACCGAGGGGCGCGGCTACCGCGTCAAGCTGCTCGTCGGCAGCTACGTGACGATGGGCCGCGGCAAGAAGGCCGGCGCGAAGGTCCCGGCCGCGACGCAGTCCAACTACGTCCTCTTCATGGGCGACATCGCCAAGCAGCTCTCCGACCTGTCGCTGGCCGGCTACCTGACGTTCAACGAGCCGAACTACAAGACCGCCTGGCCGACGCACCAGGAGGCCGCCTGGGTGAAGCTCTCCAACCGGGTCTACAAGCAGATCAAGAAGAACGACCGGGGCGCCAAGGTCCTGGTCGGCGAGGCGGCCCCGAACACCCGCTCGGGCGACGCCTCGACGAACCCCGGCGCGTTCTTCCGCAAGGCGCTGTACCTGAACTCGAGCTTCAAGCCGACGAGCCGCTCGAAGGCCGCGAAGACGAAGCTCCTGGGCGACGGGTTCACGCTCCACACCTACGACTTCTCGCGCTCGCCCGTCAAGGCGACGTCGTCCAAGGACCAGTGGACGCACGGCAACCTGAAGACGACGGTCGCGCAGATCAAGAGCCTGGCGCGCGCCGGCCGGCTGTCGGGCACCGCCGCGAAGAACATCAACATCACGGAGTTCGCGTACCGCACCGAGGGCCGCTACAAGACGCCTGACGCGCGCGCCGCGACCTACCTGAAGCAGGCGTTCTCGCTCGCCAAGAAGAACGGCATCAAGACGTTCATCTGGTACCAGCTGCGCGATCCGGCCGGCAAGAGCGACTGGAAGTCCGGCCTGAAGACGTCCACCGGCGGCGTCCGCAAGACCTGGACGGCGTTCCTCAAGCTGAAGTGATCCGGTGGGCGGGGCGCGGCGACGCGCCCTGCCCACCCGTGGGCGCCGCGTGGTCCGCGGCGTCCCGCCGCGGGCCCCCCGGCCCGCGGCCCGCCGGTCAGGCCTCGACCTGCTCCGGGGCCTCGCGGTGGTCGCCCGGCCAGCGGCCGAAGGTGTGCTCGAAGACGTGCATGCCGTAACGGCTGGCGGCCGCCGACGTGCCGGCGAAGATCGCGGCCTGCAGCGCCGCGGCGGCGATCGCCCGCCCCGCGGGATCCTCGCGGACGTCCGCGTTGGGCAGGTCGCCCCCGTCGACGCGCTGCCACACCTGGTCGAAGATCGCGGTCGCGGCGCGCGAAGCGACGAGGCCCGCGACGAGGCCGAACGGCTTGAAGAGGAGCTTCATCGCTCGCGAGAGTAGCGCGGGATCCGGGCGCCGCGTGCTAGAGAGCAGGCATGCATCGCCCCCTTCGGGCCGCCTCGCGCGTCGCGGCCCTGGCCGTCGTGCTGTCGGCCCTCATCGCTGCGCCCACCCACGCGCAGGACGTGCCCCCCGCCACCACGGGCCCCGCGACCCCCACCACCCAGGCACCAGCGACCCCGAGCACGGACACCGCCCGCCCGGTGCCGTCGCTCCCCTCGAAGGGCGGCCGCTACTTCGCGGGCCCGGACGACCGCTGGACGGTCGGCGGCAGCTGGCTGATCCGCCGCGACCAGGGCCAGGTCGGCCTGAAGAACGCGTGGCAGCGGCAGAAGAGCGCGGTCGGGTGGACGCCCACGACGGTCCCCAACGTCTGGAACGCCGGCGACAACAGCCCGGCCTCGCAGCTCGGTGGCATCACCTGGTACCGCCGGGAGCTGCGCCTGCCGACGATCCCGAAGGCCCGCCGCGGCGGCCTCTTCGTCCTGCGCTTCGAGCGCGTGTCCGTCCAGGCGATCGTCTGGGTCGACGGCGTCCGGGTCCGCTCGCACCGCGGCGCGTACGAGCCGTTCCAGGCCGTCATCCCGCGCGACAAGGCCAAGGACGGGCAGGTCAACATCGTCGTCCGCACGGACAGCCGCCGGACGGTCGGCGACCTGCCGCCCGGGTCGACCCAGAAGGACGGCACCCCCGGCGGCGGCTGGTGGAACGACGCGGGGATCCCGCGCGAGGTCGGGCTGCGGTACGCCGACCAGGTCGACCTCTCCCCGGTCCAGATCACGCCGGACCTGCCGTGCCCGACCTGCTCGGGGGTCGTCCGCTACCGCGTGACGGCGACGAACTTCTCCTCCAAGCGCCAGCGGGCGGAGATCGTCGCGAGCGTCGCCGGCCGCTCGATCACGCTGGGCCGCGTCTCGCTGCGACCGTCACCGGCCCTGGGCCGCTCGCACCCCAAGGAGCTGACGGGGACCGTGAAGATCCCCAAGCCGCACGTGTGGTCGCCGAAGGACCCGCACCTCTACGAGGCCGACGTCGACGCCCGGCTGATCGGCGGCAAGCGCGACGGGGAGCGGGTGGCGCACTACCGCGCCCGCACCGGCATCCGCTCGATCCGCGTCAAGGCGGGCAAGCTCCAGCTGAACTTCAAGGACGTGGACCTGCGCGGCACCGGCGTCCACGAGATGGACATCCCCCGCGGCAGCGCGCTGACGGACGAGGGCCAGGACCTGCTGCTGCAGCAGGTCCGCGACCTCGGCGGCCTCGTGATCCGCGGGCACTACCCGTTCCACCCGCGGATCCTCGAGGAGGCCGACCGGCTGGGCCTGCTCGTCTGGACCGAGATCCCGGTCTACCAGGTGCGCCAGTCGCAGCTGGCGCGCGACACCATCCGCGAGGACGCCCTCGACCTGCTGAAGACCACGATCACGGTCAACGCGCACCACCCGTCGGTCTTCACGTGGTCGATCGGCAACGAGCTCACCACGAACCCGGGCCCGCCGATCGTCCGCTACGTCCAGGACGCGCGCAAGGTCGTCGACGAGTACGACCCGACGCGGCCGATGGCCTACGCCCGCCAGTCCGGGGTCAAGTACGGCTGCGTCGGGGCCTACGGACCGGTCGACCTGCTGGGGATCAACGACTACTTCGGCTGGTACGGGTCGCCGACGGAGCCGCTCGCGGACCCGGCCCAGCTCGGGCCGTTCCTCGACAACCTCCGCAAGTGCAACCCCAACGAGGCGATCATGATCACCGAGACGGGGGCCGAGGCCAACCGCGACGGCCCGGTCACCGAGCCCGGCACGTACGCCTTCCAGGCCGCGTACGCGGCTCACCACTTCGCGGTCTACCGCTCCCGCCCGTGGCTCTCGGGCGCGATCTGGTGGGGCCTGCGCGAGTTCCGGGTCCGCCCGAACTGGGGCGGCGGCAACCCGGTGCCGACGCCGCCGTGGCACGGCAAGGGCCTCCTGGGCCGCGACATGTCCCGCAAGCCCGCGTGGCAGGTGCTGCACGACGAGTTCGGGAGCGTCGACCAGCTGGCCCCGGCGCCGAGCACGCCGGTCGACATCCCGCCGTCGCCCCCGGGCCGCCTCTCGTCCGACGGCACGGGCGAGGACGGCGACCCGGCCGACGGGGTCGCGTCGCCCGGCGCCTGACCGGCACGGCCCCGCCGCCGGAGGCGGGGCCGCGCGGGCCCGGGGCCGGCCGCTCCGGGCCCGTCCGGTGGCGCGGGACGGATCCCGAACGCCTTCGCTAAGATCATCGGTCGCTCATGGCCACGAACTCTTCCTCGCTCGCAGTCGCTTCCCGCGAACCCGCCCACTCGCGTGAGGCTCGGCGTGCCCGTCGTACGGGCAGCGTCCCCGGCGTGATCTACGGCGGCTCGGCCGACCCGGTCTCGATCGCCGTGAACGAGCGCGACCTGCGCCACACGCTGGCCGCCAAGGGCGCCGTCATCGACGTCGCCATCGACGGCGGCGCGAGCGAGCCGGTCGTGCTCAAGGAGGCCCAGCGCCACCCCGTCCGCGGCCAGATCGTGCACATCGACCTGCTGCGCGTCGACCTGAAGCAGAAGATCCAGGCCACGGTCCCGGTCGAGGTCGTCGGCTCCGACGACGCCGAGGCGATCAAGCTCGGCGGCATCGTCGCGCAGATCGTCCGCGAGATCACCATCGAGGCCCTCCCGAACGAGATCCCCGAGTCCGTCTCGATCGACGTCACCGACCTGAAGATCGGTCACCACCTGACCGTCGGCGACATCGCGATCCCGAGCAGCGCCACGCTGGTCGACGATCCGGAGCCGATCGCCGTGAACATGGCCGCCCCGCGCCTGGCGTCCGAGGTCGAGGCCGAGGAGGAGGCCGCCGCCGAGGCCGGCACGTCCTCGTCCGAGGGCAGCGCGGCCGCCGAGGGCTCCGGCGAGTAGTCGACCCGGACGGGCCGCCGCCCGGCCGCTCCGCCCGCCCGCGCCCTGCGCGGGCGCGGCGTCCGAGCGCCGTGCGGCACCACCTCCCGTCCGCGTCAGATCCCCCCCCCGATGTCCCTCCTCGGCGGCACGACGCCCGTCGACTGGCTGGTCGTGGGGCTCGGGAACCCCGGTTCCCAGTACGAGCGCACCCCGCACAACGCCGGGTTCCAGGTGGCCCGCGAGCTCGTGCGCCGCTGGGACCTCGGCAAGGGCCGCGCCAAGTTCCGCGGCGAGTTCTGGCAGGGCACCGTCCGGGAGTCTCCGGGCGAGGCGCCGACCCGCGTCGCCGTCCTCCTGCCGCAGACCTTCATGAACGAGTCCGGGCGGTCCGTGAGCCCCGCCCGCGGCCAGCTCAAGGTCCCTCTGGAGCGGATCCTCGTCCTGCACGACGAGATCGACCTCGCCTTCGGCGACGTCCGGTGGCGCCTCGCGGGTGGCCTCGCCGGCCACAACGGTCTGCGGTCGCTGAAGAAGGAGCTCGGCGAGCCCACCTTCGGCCGCGTCCGCATCGGCGTCGGCCGGCCGAACTCCACGGACCCCGAGATCGTCTCGGGGTACGTGCTGGGCACGTGGCGCCAGCCCGAGCAGGACGTCGAGGACCTGGTCACGACCGCGGCGGACGTCGCCGAGTCGATCGTCTTCGGCCGCCGCGAGCTCGTCGCCGCGAAGCAGAACGGCTGAGGGCATCGTTCTGGCCCCGCCCCGAGCGTCTCGGGTCGGGATCGTGTCCGGGGGTCGGCGAGGCTCCTGGCACCCGCAGGGCTGCGGGCCCCGCCCCCGACTGACGCGATTCCGCCCGCCCGGGCCGCGTCCGGACTGCGGCGCGGCTCGGGGCCACCCGCAGAACGACCACGGGCCCGCCGTGGCGGACCCGTGGGGTGCTGCTGAGCGGCGCCTCGGCGCCGCCGGGACGTCCTAGCGGGGCCGCGCCGCGTAGTTCGGCGCCTCGACCGTCATCTGGATGTCGTGGGCGTGGCTCTCCTTGAGCCCCGCCGACGTGATCCGCACGAACTGGCCGTGGTCCTGCAGCTCGCCGATGGTCGCGGAGCCCGTGTAGCCCATCGCGGCGCGCAGGCCGCCGACGAGCTGGTGCGCGACGGCCTGGACCGGGCCGCGGTACGGGACCTGGCCCTCGACGCCCTCGGGGACGAGCTTGTCGTCGCCGGAGACGTTGTCCTGGAAGTAGCGGTCCTTGGAGAAGCTCTGGCGGCCCTGCATCGCGCCGAGGGAGCCCATGCCGCGGTAGGACTTGAACTGCTTGCCGTTGATGAAGACGAGCTCGCCCGGAGACTCCTCGCAGCCCGCCAGCAGCGAGCCGAGCATCACCGACGACGCGCCGGCGGAGATCGCCTTGGCGATGTCGCCCGAGAACTGCAGGCCGCCATCGCCGATGACCGGCACGCCGGCCGGGCGGGCGGCGCGGGAGGCCTCGAAGATGGCCGAGACCTGGGGGACCCCGACGCCGGCGACGATGCGGGTCGTGCAGATGGAGCCCGGGCCGACGCCGACCTTGACGGCGTCCGCACCCGCGTCGATCAGCGCCTGGGCGCCGCCGCGGGTGGCGACGTTGCCGCCGATGACGTCGACGGACGTCTCGCGCTTGACCTGGGCGACGGTGTCGAGCACGCCGCGCTGGTGGCCGTGGGCGGTGTCGACGATCAGGACGTCGACCCCGGCGTCGACGAGCGCGTGGGCGCGCTCGCGACTGTCGGCCCCGACGCCGACTGCGGCGCCGACGAGCAGGCGGCCGGAGCCGTCCTTGGAGGCCGACGGGTACTTCTCGGTCTTCGTGAAGTCCTTCAGGGTGATGAGGCCGGCGAGTCGGCCGTCGCCGTCGACCAGCGGCAGCTTCTCGATCTTGTGCTCGCGCAGGAGGCGCATCGCCTCGTCGCCCGAGGTGCCGGGGGAAGCCGTGACGAGCGGCATCCTCGTCATCACCGAGTGCAGCGGCTGCCCGTGGTCGGACTCGAAGCGGATGTCGCGGTTGGTGACGATGCCGAGCAGCAGGCCCTGCTCGTCGCAGATCGGCAGGCCGCCGATGCCGTAGCGGCCCATCACGGCGTCGGCGTCGCGGATCGTCGCGTCCGGGCCGATCGTGACGGGGTGCCGGATCATCCCGGCCTCGGACCGCTTGACCGTGTCGACCTGGGCCGCCTGGTCCTCGATCGACTGGTTGCGGTGCAGGATCCCGATGCCGCCCTGGCGGGCCATGGCGATCGCCATGCGGGCCTCGGTGACGGTGTCCATCGCCGCGGAGAGCAGCGGCACCTTCAGCTGGATGTTGCGCGTCAGCCACGTGCCGGTCCCGACGTCGCCCGGGAGCACGTCGGACGGCCCCGGGAGTAGCAGCACGTCGTCGTAGGTCAACCCCTCGAGCACGAACTTGTCGCTCGGCGTGACCGCCTCGACGGCGGGGGCGACGTCATGGGACGTCAGGTGCGATACGTGGGGCATGGCGGCGGGTGCTGGGTCGGCGGCGAGGAGAACCCGGGTGCCGCGACGCTGCTGACTGCCGCAGCGACGTGACGTCCGTCTTAGGACGGTAGCGCGCCCGGAGGGCGGAACAGCGTGATCGGGCTCCCGTAACGCGGTACGCGGCGTGGCCGGTTCGTCCACCGCGTCGCGCATGCCCGCGCCGGTCCCTGGACGGTCGACCGCCGCGCGGGCGGCTCGAGGCCCCCTGGGGTGTCCCTGGCGCACTCGCCCCACGGCGTTTGCGGTTGCGTGCGTACGGGCAACACGCACCCGTGAGCATCTTCGATCGGAAGCTGAGCGACCTGACGGTCGGGGACGTGGCGAAGGGCTACGCCGTCTACTGGGGCATCGGCGCCGTCGCCGCCCTGGTCGTCGCGGTGATCGGGTTCTCGATGGTGAGCTCGGCGAAGGACGACGCGTCGTCGTCGTTCGGTCCCGGGGGCTTCGGCGGGTCCGGCGGCGGGACGATGCTCGAGACGTCGGCGAGCGACCACCAGGTGACGCGTGCCGAGTACGTCGCCGTGAAGACCGGCACGAGCAAGGACGCCGTGCTCGAGCGGTTCGGCGACCCCGGCGGCAAGGGCTCCGACATCTACGACCAGACGGGCCAGGGGTCGGACGACTGCGTCTACTACTCGCGCGCGACGAAGCCCGACAAGGGCTACCTGTTCTGCTTCGACGGCGACGAGAAGCTCACGGCGAAGCACGGCATGTAGGGGCGCCGGCGCCGGCCGGAGCCCCGGGGTCCCGCCGGCCCCGATGGCCACGGGCCCCGGCCACGTCCGGCACGAACGGCCGCCGCGTACAATCGGCGGCGCCCTCCGGCGGTCGTCCGGCGGGTCCGAACACGGCCGCGCCGGCTCCCGGCGGGGCCTTCGCGCGTCCCGTCGCCCGCCCGGGGACGCCTCCTTCGCCACCACAGGCCCGCCGCATGTCCCTCCGCCCGCTCCTCCGCCACCTCGCCGACGAACCCACGGGCGCGCGCATCGCCCGCGAGGGCGGCAAGGTCTTCGTCGCCACCTCGATGCGCCCGTTCGTGGTCGCCGGGGCCCTGGACGGCGTCGACGGCGCGATCGGCCTCGGTCGCCCCGCGCTCGTCGTCGCGCCCGACGACAAGGCCGCCCGCGAGCTCGCCCGCGACCTCCGCGCCTGGCTGCACCCGCGGCCGGTCCGCTTCTACCCGTCGCGCGGCGTCGCCTACGAGTCGCACCTCGCCCCGCCGCCGCACCTCGTCGGCATGCGCGTCGCGGCGCTGGATGCCCTGCTGGCGGAGGACGACGGCGAGACCGAGCTCCCCGTCGTGGTCGCCTCGGCCGCCGCGCTCTCGGAGACCGTCCCCGATCCGGCGCTGCGCCCGCACGGCTTCTGCCTGAAGACCGGCGAGCTGCTGGACCTCGACGACTGCGCCCACGACCTCGTCGCGTGCGGCTACGCCCGCGTGGACCAGGTCGACGACCGCGGCCAGTTCGCGATCCGCGGCGGCATCCTCGACGTCTTCCCGGCCACCGAGGACAACCCGGTCCGCGTCGACCTCTTCGACATCGAGATCGAGTCGATCCGCGCGTTCTCCGTCTTCACCCAGCGCAGCCTCGGCGAGCTCGACCAGGTCGACGTCGCCCCGGCGGCCGAGCTGGCCGCCGAGCACCGCGGCGCCGAGATCGCCCATTCGATCCAGGCCGCGAAGGAGGGGGAGGAGCGCCCCGACGTCGCGAGCCTCCTGCCGGTCGACCGCTTCGGGCCGTTCCTCGACCTCGTCCCCGAGGACGCCGTCGTGATCCTCGTCGCCGACGAGGAGATCCAGCCCGCGCTGCGCGACCAGTGGGACGACGTCTGCGCGGCGTTCCACGACGAGGACGCCGGGCACCTGTACGTCAAGCCCGACGTGATCATGGAGGAGCTCGACCGCCGCGCCGAGCTGCGGATCATGAGCCTCCTGCAGGACCAGGACCTGCAGCTCCACGGACAGTCCGGCGACCTCGCGGCCCGCAACCTGACCGGCGCGGAGACCGAGCTCGAGAAGCTCCTGCGCTCCGGCTACCGCACCGTCGTCACGTGGCGGCGGCAGGGCGACGGCGACCGCGCGGCCTACAACCTCTCCCGCGTGCGGGCCCAGTGGGTGGGCGACGGCGACTTCGACCGCTCACGCGCGGGCTTCGTCATCGCGGACCTGCGCCACGGCTTCATCGCCCCGGGCATGGAGCTCGCCGTCCTGCCGGACCACCGGCTGATGCGGCGGCGGAAGACGGAGGCCGACGACGAGTCCCGCCGGCGCTCCGGCCGCAAGGGCGCGCTGAAGTCCTTCGCGGACCTGCGCACCGGCGACATCGTCGTCCACGAGGACCACGGCATCGCCCGCTTCAACGGCTTCGACACGAAGACCGTCGGCGGCGTCACCCGCGACTACCTGAAGCTGCAGTACGACGGGGACGACAAGGTCTTCGTCCCCGTCGACCAGCTCGCGAAGATCACCCGCTACGTCACCGGCGGCGGGGCCGAGCCGCGCCTCAGCAAGCTCGGCGGCAAGGGCTGGGAGCTGATCAAGACCCGCGCGCGCAAGGCCGCGCACGAGATGGCCGGCGAGCTCATCACCCTCTACGCCGAGCGCCGCGCCCGCCGCGGGTACCAGTTCCCGCCCGACGGGGAGCTCGTCGAGGAGTTCGAGGCGAAGTTCCCGTACAAGGAGACCGTCGACCAGCTCGACGCGATCGACGCCGTCAAGGCCGACATGGAGTCCACGCGCCCGATGGACCGCCTGATCTGCGGCGACGTCGGCTTCGGCAAGACCGAGGTCGCGCTGCGCGCCGCGGTCAAGGCCGCGGCCGACGGCAAGCAGGTCCTGATCCTCGCCCCGACGACGATCCTCGCCCAGCAGCACTACGGCACGTTCGCCGAGCGCCTGCGGGACCTGCCGCTGACCGTCGACCACGTCTCGCGCTTCCGCACCGCGCCGGAGCAGCGCGAGGTCGTAGGGGCGTTCAACGAGGGCAAGATCGACGTGCTCGTCGGCACCCACCGCATCCTCGGCCGCGACGTCGCGGGCAAGGACCTCGGTCTGATCGTCGTCGACGAGGAGCAGCGCTTCGGGGTCAAGCAGAAGGAGAACCTGCGGCAGCTGAAGCTGCGGGTCGACGTCATCGCGATGTCCGCGACGCCGATCCCGCGCACGCTGCAGATGTCGCTCGCCGGCCTGCGCGACATCTCGACCATCGAGACCGCGCCCGAGGGCCGGCGCCCGGTCAAGACGTACGTCGGCGAGTACGACGAGCAGCTCGTCCGCCAGGCGCTGCGGCGCGAGAAGGACCGCGGCGGCCAGTCGTTCTTCCTCCACAACCGCGTCGAGACGATCGACGAGACGGCGGCCCGCCTGCGCGGCCTCTGCCCGGACATGAGCTTCGAGGTCGCCCACGGGCAGATGAGCGACCAGCAGCTCGAGGACCACATGATGCGGTTCCTCAAGGGTGACGCCGACGTGCTGGTCTCGACCTCGATCATCGAGTCGGGCATCGACATCCCGCAGGCCAACACCCTGATCGTCGACCGCTCCGACCTCTTCGGCCTGAGCCAGCTCTACCAGATCCGCGGCCGCGTCGGCCGCGGCAAGGACCGCGGCTACGCCTACCTCCTCTACCCCTCCGCGGCGGCGCTGACGGAGGACGCGATGCACCGGCTGACCGCGCTGGCGGACTACACCGAGCTCGGCTCCGGCTTCCAGATCGCCATGCGCGACCTCGAGCTGCGCGGCGCCGGCAACCTGCTCGGCGACGAGCAGTCCGGGCACGTCGCCGCGCTCGGCTTCGAGCTCTACCTCTCGATGCTCGAGGACGCGGTCCAGGAGCGCGAGGCCGAGGACCGCGACGGCACCGAGGACGGGGCCGACGAGCGCCCCGAGCCCGTCCGCATGGACGCGCAGGTCTCCGCCTACGTCCCGGCGGAGTACGTGCCGTACGAGCAGGCGAAGGTCGACATCCACCGCCGGATCGCGTCCGCCAACGACGTCGCGAACCTGGAGGAGCTGCGCGGCGAGCTCGAGGACCGCTTCGGCGCGATGCCGGAGCCGCTGCTGAACCTCGTCGAGCTCCAGCGCGCGCGGATCCGCTTCGGCGAGGCCCGCTGCCGCGTGGTCACCCTGCGCGGGACGAAGCTCACCGCGACGCCGATCGAGCTCGACGCCGAGGGCATCTCGCGCCTGCGCGAGGAGGGCACCTCCGCGGGTCTGGTCATGAAGTACGAGGGCGGACACTCCCGGATCACCGTGACCGTCCCGGCCGAGGGCCCGGAGCGCCTGGAGGCCGTCGTGGCGGCGGCCGAGGGTGTACGCGCGGCAGCCCTGAGCGTCGCGCTGGCCTGAGCCTCGGCGTGGCTCCAGGTGGGGTCTGCCGGATTGCACGTTCCGGGTCAGCACGGTGGTCGGGCGCCGACGTGGGTGCGATACTTCGTGAACCGCTGGAGGCATCCAGAGGCGTCCCTGAGCGCGGACTTATGTCTGATCGCTAGTCTGGCGCCCGATGCCTCGTACCCAGCGTCCCTTCAGAAGCGTGTTCCTCGCGTGCGCCATCGGCGTACCGGTCGCCGTCGCGCTGGCCGGCTGCGGCGGTGATGACGGTCTGTCCGCCGACGCCGTCGCCAAGGTCGGCAAGACCGAGATCACGAAGACGCAGTTCGAGGGCGCTCAGAAGCTGCAGCTGCTCGCCGCGAGCCAGAGCCCGCAGTTCACGAAGAACGGCGTCTTCAAGGAGGCCACGCCGAAGCTCGTGTCCTTCACCGCGCCGTACACGGAGTGCACGACGCTCCTGAAGAAGTCGCTGACGAAGGAGCAGGCGGCCCAGGCCAAGCCGGCCGACCTCGTCGCCTACTGCAAGAACATCGGCGACCAGTCGAAGCCGCAGGCGCTGCAGATGCTGATCGTCCAGCAGGTGGCCGAGGGCGAGGCCGCGAAGTACAAGGTCACGGCGACGGACGCCGAGGTCAACAAGCAGCTCGACGGGCTCTACACCCAGCTGCTGGCCGGCAAGGCGAACCTCGGCAAGTTCACGGCCCTGACCGGCGTCACGCCGGAGCAGCTGAAGACCGAGGCCAAGGCCGAGGTCCTGCTCCAGAAGGTGCAGGCCAAGATCTCGAAGGACGGCAGCACCGTCACGGACGCCGACGTCCTCGCGTACTACAACAAGAACAAGAAGCAGTACACGCAGCCGGAGTCCCGCAACCTCCACATCGTGCTGACGAAGTCCGAGCCGGAGGCGAAGAAGGCGCGCGCCGAGCTCGACGCCGGCGCGACCTTCGCGTCGGTGGCGAAGAAGTACTCCAAGGACCAGGTCACCCGCAACGCGGACGGCAAGCTCGCCAACGTCGTGAAGGGCCAGCAGGAGAAGGGCCTCGAGGACGCCGCGTTCTCGACCGCCGCCACGAAGCTCGCCGGCCCCGTCAAGACGGAGACCGGCTACTACGTCCTGCGCGTCGACAAGATCACGCCGGCCACGACGATCCCCTTCGACAAGGTCAAGACCGTCCTGAAGCAGACGGTCCAGCAGACCAAGCCGCAGGAGGCGCTGACGAAGTGGTCCGACGGCGTCGTCGCGGAGTACAAGAAGAAGACCGACTGCCGCGACGGCTACAACCAGGTCCAGTTCTGCAAGAACCAGCCGAAGCCGACGACCACGACGGCGGCGGCCGGCGCGGCGACGACGGGCCAGTAGCACCCGCGGGCCGGGCGTGATCGCCCGGGCCCCTCCTGCGCCGCCCCGGGTCCTGATCGACCCGGGGCCGGCGGCACACGCAGCACGTCGACGCCGGGGCACCCGGCTTCTCGCCGCGGAATCGGCCGGGAGCCGGGTGCCCCGGCCTCTATCCTCCTGGGGGTGCCGCGAGACGACATCACCGCAGCGCTCGGCGCGCTGGACGACATCACCCGGCGGCTGCGCATCGAGTGCCCCTGGGACCGCGAGCAGGACGAGCGCACGATCGTCCCGCACACGCTCGAGGAGGCCTACGAGCTGGCCGACGCCGCCAACTCGGGCGACGACGCCAAGCTCCGCGACGAGCTGGGCGACGTGCTCTTCCAGGTCCACTTCCTCTCGCTGCTGCTCGAGGAGCGGGGCGCCGGAGACCTGGCCGCGGTGGCGGCGCACTGTCGCCGCAAGCTGATCCGCCGCCACCCGCACGTCTTCGCTGCGGACTCCACCGAGATGGCCGAGGTCCTCGCGGCCGACGCCGCGGAGCGCGACGCCGAGGGCGACCGCGCCGGCGCCCAGCTGCGTGACGTCACGGGTGCCGACGACGTCCTGGCCAACTGGGACGCGATCAAGAAGACCGAGGCCGGCCGCGAGGGCGGGATCTTCGGCGAGGTCCCCGACAACCTGCCGTCGCTGCTCTTCGCGCGCAAGGTGCAGCGCCGGGCCGCGAGCTCGGGCTTCGATCCGATCGACGTCGACGCGGCGCTCGAGGCCGCCCACGCGGAGCTCGACCGCCTGGCGGAGACGATCCGCGCCGGCGCCCGCGCAGCGACGTTCCAGGCACTGGGCGACGCGCTCTTCGCCGTCACCAACGTCGCCCGCAAGGCGAAGGCGGACCCGGAGATCGCGCTGCGCTCCGCGAGCATCCGCTTCCGCGACCGCGTCCTGCGGGCCGAGGTGCTGGCCGAGGCCGAGGGCCGCACCTGGGCGGACCTCGGCGACGACGACCGGCTCGGCTACTACGCGCAGGTCCTCTTCGCGGAGGGCGGTCCCGGGCCCGAAGTGACGCCCGAGGACCCGGACGAGGGCTGACCGGGGCGCCCGGGAGTCCATCCCGGCATCTGCCGGGGGAGCCCCGACCGTCCCCTGCCCGCCGGTCCTCGGCTCAGGCCTCCTGGGCCCGCGAGAGGATCTGCTCGTCCGTGTACTTGCCGGCCATCTCGGGATGGGCGGCGCTCATGTGCTCGTTGACGGACTGGACGAACTCGTCGTCGGTCTCGCCGCTCAGCGACGCGCCGCAGGGACAGGTCATGACCTTCATGGTGGGTCCTCTCGGAGGGGTGGGACCACCAGCGTGGCAGACGACGAGGGGCAGCTCCACCCGATGGGTGCGTGGCGTGCGCCCGTCGGCGGGGCGCCGTCGGCGCCGCGTCAGGCGGCGTCCCGCTCCGGCGTGGCGAGCAGCGCGTCGCAGGTCGTGCGGTCCGCGATCCCGGTGACGGGCAGGTGCCGGGCGCGTTGGAAGAGCGCGACGGCGTCGGTGGTCGACCGGTCCCACCGGCCGCTGCAGCGCCCGGCGTCGAGGGTGCCGGCCCGCACGAGCAGGGCCTGCGCGTCGACCGTGTGCAGCGCGGGCACGACGTCCTCCGCGGCCCGCCCCGGCACGAGCGCCGCGCCGAGGGCGCGCAGCGCGACGGCGAGCCCGACCAGCGGCGACGGCCCGGCGGGGCGCTCGGTCGCCGTCCCGGGGGTCCAGGTGCGGGGCTGCTGGTGGTGGATCGAGGTCGACATGGTGGCGCTTCCGGTGGTGGTGAGATCCACGGTCCCACGCCGGCATGAGCGCGCCCCGAGGGCCTCCTGAACGGCGCCTGAGGATTCGTCCCGGCGCCGCGGGCCCGAGGGCCCGTCCGCCCGGCGCGTCGAGCGCGCCGGACGGTGGAGCCATCCTCCCGGGCACGGCCCCTCGCGGGAATGGGGGATGACCCCGGCGGGGCCCGGGGCGGACCCGGACCGGGGTCGGCCCGGACGTCGTCCGCCCCCGGGCCGACGTACACCGCAGCCACCCGGCAGACTGTGCGCCCATGAGCCAGATCGAGTCCGTCCTCGGCCGCCAGGTCCTCGACTCCCGGGGCAACCCGACCGTCGAGGTCGAGGTGACCCTCGCCTCCGGCGCCACCGCGCGCGCCGCCGTGCCGTCGGGCGCCTCCACGGGCGAGTTCGAGGCGACCGAGCTGCGCGACGGTGGCGACGCCTACCTCGGCAAGGGCGTCCTCAACGCGGTCGCGAACGTCAACGGCGAGATCGCTGCCGCCGTGAAGGGCCGCGACGCCGACGACCAGCCCGGGCTCGACCAGGCGCTGATCGACCTCGACGGCACGCCGAACAAGTCGCGCCTGGGCGCCAACGCCATCCTCGGCGTCTCGCTCGCCGTCGCGAAGGCCTCCGCCGCCGACGCCGGCGTCCCGCTGTGGAAGCACCTGCAGGTCGACGCCCCCGGCGCCGGCGTGACGCTGCCGGTCCCGATGATGAACGTCTTGAACGGCGGCTCGCACGCGGACAACTCCGTGGACTTCCAGGAGTTCATGATCGTCCCGTTCGGCTTCGAGAGCTTCACCGAGGGCCTCCGCGTCGGCGCCGAGATCTTCCACCACCTCAAGGCCCTGCTGCACTCCCGCGGGCTGGCGACGTCGGTCGGCGACGAGGGCGGCTTCGCCCCGGACCTCTCGTCCAACGAGGAGGCCCTCCAGGTCCTCGTCGACGGCATCGAGAAGGCGGGCTACAAGCCGGGCGAGCAGGTCGGCATCGCGCTGGACCCGGCGACGTCCGAGATCTTCGAGGGCGGGAAGTACGTCCTGACCCACGAGAACCGGTCGCTGACGTCCGCCGAGCTCACCGCGTACTGGGCCGACAAGGCCGGCAAGTACCCGATCCTCTCGATCGAGGACGGCATGGACGAGGAGGACTGGGACGGCTGGAAGGTCCTCACCGACGCGCTCGGCGAGCGGGTCCAGCTCGTCGGCGACGACCTCTTCGTCACCAACCCGGAGCGCCTGAAGCGCGGCATCGACACCGGCACCGCCAACTCGATCCTCATCAAGGTCAACCAGATCGGGACCCTGACCGAGACGCTCGAGGCCATCCGCATGGCCCGCGCCGCCGGCTACACCGCCGTCATGTCGCACCGCTCCGGCGAGACCGAGGACGTCACCATCGCCGACCTCGCCGTCGCCACCGGCTGCGGCCAGATCAAGACCGGCGCCCCGTCGCGCTCGGACCGCGTCGCCAAGTACAACCAGCTGCTGCGCATCGAGGAGGCCCTGGGCGCCAAGGCCGTCTACCCGGGCCGCTCGGTCTTCCGCGGCTAGTCGGTTCCGCCCGCGGCGCGCCGTCGCGCCGCTGGCTCGGGACCCCGGCGCGAACAGGCGTTCCGGGGTCCTGCAACGCGTCTTGCAGCCCATCCGCGGGATTCGCTGCAAGGCGTCGTGCGCCGCGAGGAACCGCGGCGCGGGGGACGAATCCCCGGGTCGTGAGCAGCGTTCCGACCGCCGGTCATCGCACCCGCACCCCCTCGACGCAGGCCGCCCGCGTGGCGGCCAACCGCGCCCGCTTCGGGCGCATCGCGCTCGTCGTGGTGGTGCTGCTGATGGCCTCCAGCTACGTGCGCCCGGCCCTGGACTGGGTCAGCGCGCGCAGCGCCGCCGGTGAGCAGGCGCAGCGCCTCGACGCGCTGCGGGCCACCGAGAGCCGGTTGGAGCACGAGAAGGCCCGCCTGAGCAGCGCTCGGGGCCTGACCGTCCAAGCACGCGCGATGGGCATGGTCCGCGAGGGTGAGCGGGCCTACGTCGTGACCGGGCTGCCGAAGAACTGATCCGTCCGAGCGCCGCCCGGGAGCGCCCACCACCTCCACAGAGGTGGGCACCGCGGCGCGCACGGAGGGGTCGGAGGCGACGGTCCACCCGTCCGCGGGAGGCGGACGGGTGGGACCGCATCCAGCGTGGGCTATCGTCGGCGGTGTGCGGTTGACGTTGGCGGTGGAGCAGTGGCGGAGCGGCGAGCGGTACGTGCTGGGGCTGGACGGGCGTCTCGGTCGCAAGGCGGACGAGGTCGTCTCCGAGATCGCGGACGAGCTCCGCAGGCGCCTCGGCGGGGCGTTCACGACGAACGAGCTCGTCGACCTCTACGAGGGCGGCGTCAGCTGGGCGCTGGACCTCGCGTCGCGGGTCGCCCCCGACGACCCGGACGCCTGGGACTCGCGGATCACCGACGCCGCGTTCCTGCGCTACCTGGGCCAGGCCCAGGACTGGGGCGGCGGACGCATCGTGTACCGCGAGACCTGACGCGGAGGCGGCCGCCGGCGGACGCCCGGGGCGCCGCGGCCCGCGGCGGGCGGGGCTCGACCGCGGGAGGCAGGGCCTCGACCGCGGGAGCGGGTGCGCGGCGCCGGGCGCCGCGCGGGGGAGTCCCTAGGACTCGTCGCCGGCGGACTCGCCGGCGCGACGGATGATGATCTGGTCGCCCTCGATGGTGACCTCGACCGGGCGGTGGCCGGCCCAGTGCTCGGCGTAGACCGGGGAGTCCGCGACGGCCGGGTCGAGCCAGAGGCCGTAGCCCTCGTCGCCGTGGTCGAACGTGCCCTCGAAGGCGTTGGCGGACGCGCCGCGGCTGCGGCGGCTGCCGCGGCGGCGGCGACGCGGACGGTCGTCGTCCTGGTCGTCCTCGCCCTGCTCGGCGGCCTTCGCGGCGCGCTCGGCGGCCTCGGCGGCGCGCTTCTCGGCGGCGGCGGCCTCCTCCGCGGCCTTGCGCTCCGCCTCGGCCTTGCGCTCGGCCTCGGCGGCCTCGAGCTCGGCGGCGATCTGCGCGTCGTCCTCGGCGCGGAGGTCCACGTCCTCCGGGGCGACGGCGCCGGCCGGATCGTCGGGCGACGCGGCGGTCAGGCCGTTCTTGTCCTTGAAGTCCGCGATCTCGGGGCCCGTGACCTCGAGCTGATGCGCCACCCATGCGTCGGTGCGGCCCTGGCGCACCCACGTGCGGATCTGGTTCAGGTGGGGTCGGAGCGAACGGCGAGCCATGTAGCAGGCAAATCTACCGCCGATGGCCCCGACGCTGCGTGGCGGCCGCATACACGCGCGGATGTCGCCCGGCTCGGGCCGCCGCGGGGGCTCGGGCGCGGACCCGGACCGCGGGGACGGGCGGCGGGAGCACGGAGCGACGCCCGGGCGGGGAGGGCCGCTAGGCGAAGACGATGGACAGCACGCGGAACATCACGAGCGTCACGAGCACCGCGGTGAACGTGAGCATCGCCAGCAGCAGCAGGTAGCGCAGGCCGCGGCGCCGCTTGACGGCGTCGAAGGCCCGCTCGGCCTCGCGTCGCTCGACGTCGCGCAGCATCTTCTCGCGTTGACGCTGGGCGATCTGAGTCTCGCGCGCGAGGCGGCGCTCGAGTTCGTCCATGGAGCCGCCGGGGCGTTGAGGTGCCGCGCTCACGTCCCCGAGGGTAGAGCATCCCCACACCTGCCCCACAGCCCGGCGCGCCGCTCCCTGGCCCGTGCCTCCAGCGTCCGGAGCCGCGGCGCGTCGGCCCCGTTGGGCGCGATCGCGAGCACGCGGGCGTACCCGTCAGCGATCAGGCGCTCGCTCAGGGAGCGCTTCCAGCCGTCGGGGACGAGGGCCGCCAGGAGGCGCCCGTAGGGGTCGACGCGCTCGACGTCGAAGCGCAGCCGGACGAGCCGGCCGGTCGCCCACGCGTGGTTGCGGTGCGACGCCTCGGGCCCGAAGCACTGGACCGGTTTGTCCGGATCGACCGACTCCGGCGTGTCGATCCCGAGGTAGCGGACGGTCACGAGGAAGCGGCCGCGCGCGTCCCGGACCGCGACGCGCGCGGTGTCGCCGTCCACGGTGCGGACGACCCGGGCGCGTGCTCCGGGAGCGGTGAGGGCCGCGAGCGCCCGCGCGGCGTCGCCCCGCCCGGCGGGCGCGGGGACGGGCCAGAGGCGGACCGCGGCCCAGCCGCCGGCGAGCGCGGCGACCGCGACGACGAGCGCCGGGGGCGGTCCCGGGCGGTGCGTTGCGGTGCGCATGCCCGAGGTCTACCGGCGGTAGGGCGCCGGTCCGACGGCGGGCACCGTCGGCACGGGGTCGGTTGTCGACCGTCACACAACGGCGCAGACGTCGTGCGGACGTGGGTTTTTGGGGTACCCTCCCCGTCTCGCCGTCCGATCCAGCTGCCGGATCCGGAGCCGAGGACCCCCCGATTGACGAAGCCGGTCCCCACCAGGACCGTCGGGAACCCAAAGCAACGAGAAGGACCACCATGGCTGTTCAGACCGCATCGACGATCGACCGCGTCACGGAGCTGCTCGGCGACGACGCCGACTCGCTCCTCGGGCACAAGTCCACGACGATCGACGCCTCGCAGCTGCACCTGCCGGGCCCCGACTTCGTCGACCGCATCTACTCGGCGACCGACCGCAACAACCGGACGCTGGTCAACCTGCAGCGCCTGTTCGACAACGGCCGCCTCGGCGGCACGGGCTACGTGTCGATCCTCCCGGTCGACCAGGGCATCGAGCACTCCGCCGCCGCGTCCTTCGCGCCGAACCCGGCGTACTTCGACCCGGCGAACATCGTCGAGCTCGCGGTCGAGGGCGGCTGCAACGCCGTCGCCTCCACGCTCGGCGTCCTGGGCTCCGTCTCGCGCACCTACGCGCACAAGATCCCGTTCATCGTGAAGCTCAACCACAACGAGTCGCTCACGCTGCCCGAGACGTACGACCAGATCCAGTTCTCGTCGGTCCAGCGCGCGTACGACCTCGGCGCGGCCGCCGTCGGCGCGACGATCTACTTCGGCTCGCCGGAGTCGGACCGCCAGATCATCGAGATCGGCAAGGCGTTCGAGGAGGCCCATCAGCTCGGCCTCGCGACGATCCTCTGGTGCTACACGCGCAACTCGGCCTTCAAGGCCGACGGCGTCGACTACCACACGGCCGCGGACCTCACGGGCCAGGCCAACCACCTCGGCGTCACGATCGAGGCCGACATCATCAAGCAGAAGCTGCCGGAGCTCAACGGCGGCTTCAACGCCATCAAGGTCGGCAAGACGCACCCGCTCGTCTACTCCGAGCTGACGACGGACCACCCGATCGACCTCACCCGGTACCAGCTGGCCAACTGCTACATGGGCCGCGCGCCGCTGATCAACTCCGGTGGGGCCTCCGCCGGCGAGAGCGACCTCGCCGAGGCCGTCAAGACGGCCGTCATCAACAAGCGCGCCGGGGGCGCGGGACTGATCTCCGGCCGCAAGGCGTTCCAGCGCCCGCTCGCCGACGGCGTGGCCCTGCTGCAGGCGATCCAGGACGTGTACCTGGATCCGCAGATCACCATCGCGTGATGTTCTCCGGGGCGCTGGGACGGCCTTTTTCGCCGTCTCGCACGGCCCCGGACCGCCGCGGAGGCGCGATCCTTCGCGGTTCGCTGCACCCCGGGCTCCCCGTCAGCCTACAATCGGTCTGATGGCGGGCCAGGCAGAGCTGTTCACGGTGTGCAGCAGCTGCGGGCAGCAGGTCTCGACGTTCGTGACCGAGTGCCCGTACTGCGGCACGCGCCTGCGCCAGCGCGCCCCGCGCCTGGATCGCAAGGACGGCGATCTCGAGGCCCTGCTGCGGCTCCCGACGCTCGAGCCGGACCGCAAGCTCCGCGAGCGCGGCGATGACGACGACGTCGTCGTCCCGCTGAAGAAGCGCCGCCGCACGCTCGCCTCGCGCGTGCCGAAGTCGTCGACGGCCCGCCCGCGCAAGCGCCCGGGCCGCCCGGCCAAGCGGAAGAGCTCGTACGCCACGGAGGGCAAGGCGTACGCGACGTTCACGATCGTCCTGCTCGCCCTGATCGCCCTGCCGGTCGAGGCGCTGCTCTCCGCCAACGACCTCAAGCTGCTCGACGGCTCGCCGATCTGGCACGCCGTCACCGCGGCGCTGACCTACGGCAACACCTGGAACGCCCTGGCCGTGCTGACGACGTTCGGCGTCTTCGGCTGGCTCTGGGAGCGCCGCGCCGGCTGGATCGGCACCGCGGCGGTCCTCGTCGCCTTCTTCGGGGCCGGCGTCGGCGGGCTGCTCGTGGACCGCGCGGCGGATCCGGACGTGATCGCGTTCGGCGGCGCCGGCAGCGCGATCGCGCTCGCCGTGGCGTGGATCGTCTGCGAGGTCCGCGATCGCCGCGCCGGCCAGTCGCTGGACGGCGACCTGATGGGCGCCGGCGTGCTGCTCGCGGTCCCGATCGCCACGACGGCGCTGACGGCCGAGACCGTCCCGACGTCGATCGCCGTCGGCCTGGCGGTCGGCCTGGTCCTCGGCGGCGTGCTCGCGCTCACCAAGCGCTGAGCTCCGGGAGGGCGCGCGGGCCCCGGCCCGTGCATCCCGGGTCGGGGCTCGCGCGGCGCACCGGCACGGGGCGTCGGCGGGGCGGCGGGCGGCCGCCCGTATGCTCCGTGACGTGTCCGAACGCCCCTACACCGCGGAGCAGGTGGACCTCGCCGTCCGCGAGATCAGCGAGCCCGGTCGACTGCGCCGCGCCGAGGAGATCGTCACCCACGCGGTGCCGAACCTCGAGCGGATCATCGACGGCGCGCTGCACGACGGCGGCTGGTTCAGCCAGGGCCACGAGCAGCAGGTCGGCCAGGCCGCGAACGAGCCCGACCCGAAGCTGCGCGAGGCCCGCCTCCACGCCCTGGTGGCCGACGAGTCCCGGCTCGCGATGCTCGTCGGCGTGACCGTCGGCTTCGCCCTGGCCCGCGAGCTCGCGGCGCCGGGGACGGCGGCGGCAGAGGCCGACCCGGACGCGTCCGATCACGACCCGAACGGAGCACCCCCCGCATGACCACGCTCACCTTCCTCGGCCAGTCGGCCGTCCTGCTGGAGTCCGGCGGCACCAACCTGCTCGTCGACCCGTTCCTGACGGGCAACCCGAAGGCCACGGTCTCGGCCGACGAGGTCCCGGCCGACCTGATCCTGCTGACCCATGGCCACGGCGACCACCTCGGCGACGCCGTCGCGATCGCCAAGCGCACCGGCGCCCCGGTCGTCGCGATCGTCGAGGTCGCGGGCGAGCTGGCGGAGGAGGGGATCGACGTCGTCGACCTCAACCTCGGCGGCACCCACGAGTTCGACGGCGGCTGGGCGCGCCTGGTGCCGGCCTGGCACACGGGCCTGACGCCCAAGGGCACGCCGCACACGCCGGGCGGCCTCGTCATCAACCTCGGCGGCAAGACGATCTACCACCTCGGCGACACGGCGCTCTTCAGCGACCTGGCGCTGCCGTCCAAGCGCGACGCGCTGGACCTGGCGCTGATCCCGATCGGCGGCCACTACACGATGGACCGCCACGACGCCGTCGAGGCCGCGCGCCTGGTCGCCGCCCCGCACGTCGTGCCGGTGCACTACGACACGTTCCCGCCCATCGAGGCCGACGCCGGCGCCTTCAAGCAGGACGTCGAGGACGCGGGCATCGCGAAGGTGACCGTTCTCGCGCCCGACGGCTCGATCGAGGTCTAGGGTCCCCCCATGGCGTCGTCCACCGCAATCGTCCTCGTCCAGGCCGACCGCCGGTTCCTCGGGGACCTGGGCGAGCGCCTGGCCGACCTCGAGGGCGTGGCCGAGGCCTACTCCGTGACCGGCGACTGGGACTTCGTCGCCATCGTGCGGTTGTCGCGCCCGGAGGACCTCGCCCGCGTCGTCACCACGGGCATCGCCCGCGAGGAGGGCGTCGAGCGGACGCAGACGCTGATGGCCTTCGAGGCCTTCAGCCGCCACGACCTCGACGCCTTCTTCGACGTCGGCGGCTGAGCCGCAGCGGCGGCTCGTCGCCGCGACGCGGTCGGTACGCTCGCCTGCGTGCCGATCGCGCGCCCCGAGTACGGACCGTCCCTCAAGGACGTCGCCGGTCCGCGCGTCGCGGCGATGCGCCGGCCCGCCCGATGGGCGGTCTACGCCTCGCCGCTGATCGTCGCGCTGATCGTCGGCGTCGTCCTCCTGATCCGTGCGACCCCGCTCACGCAGGCGGTCGTCCGCGGGCCGCTGACGTTCAACACCCGCTACGACAGCCGGATCGCCCGCGTCGCCGCCGGCCCCGGCGAGCTCCTGCACCTGCGGACGAAGTCCGGCCCCGGCCGCGGCGAGGAGCACCTCGTCTTCCGCGACGCCGGTCCGCCGCCCACGCGGCCCGAGCCCGCCGGCGGCCCGATCTCGCAGCTGGCGCTGCGCATGATCCCGCTGGTGGACGACATGCGGGCGAAGCTCACCGGCTTCCAGATCCGCTCCGCCGGCCGCGTCAAGATCGGGCGCGACTACGGCGGCTGGCTCGTGCGGTACCAGTTCCGCCGCAAGGTGGCCACGAAGCCGACCGAGCCCGCCCGGACGTTCTTCGGCGTCCGCGTGCTGCTGCTCCCCGACCTCGCCGGCACGACCGAGCGGGTCCTCGACATGTCCCTGCAGAGCCAGCGCTCCCAGGTCGTCGGCAACATCACCGAGGCCGGCGGCAACGGCCCGATGCGCACGCCGTTCTACGGCGTCGCGTTCGGCACCGAGAAGCCGTAGGCCGTAGGGGCGGGTCCGCGGCCGGGGTTCGGCACCGCGGATCCGCAAGGCGGGGGCCGACGGCCGGGAGGTCGCGGGGACGGCCGTCGCCAAGAGGCCGTGGTGCGGGCCTCTCGACGGGCGCCGCGTGGCCGGCCCGCGACCGAGGCGCCGTGGGGCGGCCCTACGGGGTGACGGGCGTCGACGGCAGCGGCGTGACGGGCATCTGCCCGCCGGCGCCGGGCGTCGGCTTCGGGGCCGGCGGCGCGGGGGTCGAGCTCGTCGCACCCGGGGTCTTCGGGGCGGTCGTCGTCGCGGCGGGCGGCTTCGGGGCCGTCGTGCCGGGCGCGGGCGTCGAGGGCGTCGTCGGCGTGGTCGACGGCAGCGTGACGGTCTCCTCGCCGGTGTCGGCGGGGACGGTCGTCGTCGTGGGGGAGGGGGCGGTCGGGACGGTGCTCGGGACCGTGGTGCCGGTCGTCGCGATCGTGCCGGTGCCCGTCGTGGACGTCGTGGTCGTGTCCGTCGTGGCGGCGGTCTTCGTGGTGTCGGTCGTGGTCGCCGACGCGATGCGGTCGGTCGTCGTCTTCGCGGACGCCATCGCGGCGGGCATGCCGCCGGTCGCCGTCGGGGTCGTGGGCGTGGCCTTCGGCGTCGTGGCGACGCGGACGCTCGGGGCGGTGACCGGCGCCGCGGCCCGTGTGGCGGCCCGGACGTTGATCGCCGCGGAGCCCGAGTCGTAGCGGCTGCGGGCGGAGTCGACCTCGACGGCGCCGGCGGTGAAGATCGCCGCGGCGGCGAGGCCGGCGGCGGTCTTCGACGCGATCGCGCTGACGCCGGTGGTCAGGACGCCGCCGGTCACGGAGCCCGCGGCGACCGAGCTGACGGCCGCGCCGCCCGACGCGCCGGCGCCGGCGGTGGCGTGGGCGAGCAGCTTCTTGACGAGGACGAGCGGGCCGATCGGGAAGATCGCCTGGAGCGTGCGGTTGTTCGCCTTCAGGTGCGTCTGGAACGCGGCGCAGCGCTCGCACTCCTTGACGTGGCGGCGGACCGGCGGGGAGATGCGCGCGAGCGTCTCGGAGACCTCGCCGAGCTCCTCGCGGACCTCCTCGCACGTCAGGTTGCGGGCCTCGGAGGCCTCGGCGAGGGCGACGCGGGCGCGAACCAGCAGCGACTTGACGCTGGGCACCGTGGTGTCCATCGCCTCCGCGATCTGGTCGTAGGAGAGCGCGTCGATCTCGCGCAGCAGCAGCGCGGTGCGCTGCGTCTCGGGCAGCGCCTTGACGTCGCCCAGGAGCTCGCGGAACTCCTCGCGGCGGTGCGCGGTGTCCGCGGCGGAGATGCCGTGGTCGGCCATCCGGTCGTCGAGCGTGTCGACGCCGATCGGCTGGATCTTCCGCAGGTGGTTCAGGCACCGGTTGCGGGCGATCCGGTACAGCCATGGCCGCACGTTGATGGCGCGGTCGTCGCCGATGATCGCGTTGAACGCGTTGGCGAAGACCTCCTGCAGGACGTCCTCCGCGTCCTCGCGGCTGCCCAGCATGTGCCGGCAGAACGCCAGGAGGCGGGACTGGTAGCGCTGGACGAGGGTCTCGTAGGCCGCCTGGTTGCCGCGCCTGGTGAGCGTGACGAGGCGCTCGTCGCCCTGCAGGCGCAGGAGCGTCGAGGGGCCTCGGAGGGCGGGGGCGGTGTCGAGTGCGGAGACTTCCATGGGGGTGCGAGAGGTCCTGGGGGACGTCCTCTCGGATGGTGGAACACGGCCGATCCCCCGGAGTTGCGCCGGGCCGAGGACCGCACTTCCGCGCCCATCGGGGCTCCTCAACGGTACCCGGGGCCGGTAAAGGGCCGAGAAACGCCGTTCGCGGGGCTCGGGGACCCCCGGTCGGCCGTCCCGAGGGTGGCCGGTCGCACGGGGGAGACGCCCGGTCTCCTGGGACAATGGCGCCCGTGCTCCGGCGCCCCCTCCACGAGCTGCATCGCCGCCTCGGCGACCGGTACCCGGCCGTGGCGCTCGTGCTGGTGCTCGTCCAGGCGCACGCCGTCGTCCTGGCGGCGGTGCTGATCCTCACGCGGTTCCTGGCGCTGCCTTCAGGCGGCCTGCTGCTGCTCATCACCACCTCGCAGGCCCTGACGCTCGCGGAGAACGTCCTCGTGATGGCCACGGCGTGGTTCTACCTGCGGCCCCTGCGCGCGTGGGAGCACCACGAGGGGGACGACGACGAGCAGCCCGGTACGGCGTCGGCCCGCGCCACCGAGGCGTGGCGGGCGCTGACCCGGTTGCCGCTCCGGCTCGTGGGTACCGGCGCCGCGGTCCGGACGCTGATCTGGGCCACCGTGATGATCGTCGCGATCTGCCTGGTCGCGGACCTGAACCTGTGGCCCAGCGGTGCTGTCCTGGTCCTCGCCGCGACCGTGGTGCTGCTGGCCGGCGTGCTGATCCGGTACCTGGAGGTCGAGCTCGTCCTGCGACCGGTCGTCGAGGCCGTGGCCCCGGGGCTGGACGACGACGCCCCGCTGGACCGCTCGCTGTCCCTGCGCTGGCGGCTGCTGGTCGGCGTGCCGCTGATCACCGTCGTCACCGGAGGCGTGGTGGCGAGCTTCAGCACCAGTAACCGGGACCTCTCGGACTTCGGGATCGGGATCGCGATCGCGCTGGCGTCGAGCGCCACGATCGCCCTGCTGCTGTCCGCCCTGCTGGTGCGCAGCTTCGTGGCGCCGCTCGACGAGCTGCGCGAGACGACGACCGCGATCGCGGGCGGCGACCTGGACCGGCCGGCGGTGATCCTCGCGGGCGACGAGATCGGCCGCCTGGCGCGCCAGGTCAACATCGGCCTGCGCGGGCTGCGCGAGCGCGACCGCCTGCACGAGGCGTTCGGCACCTACGTCGACCCGGCGATCGCGTCGCGCGTCCTCGACGAGGGCCCGCAGCTGGCGGGCACGGTGATCGAGGTGACCGTCGCGTTCATCGACATCCGCGGGTTCACCTCCTTCGCCGAGCAGTCGACGCCGACCGAGGTCTTCGGCGTCCTCAACGAGTTCTACGGCGTGATCGTGCCCGTCATCGAGCGCTACGGCGGGCACGCGAACACCTTCCAGGGTGACGGGCTGCTCGCGGTCTTCGGCGCCCCGACCGAGCTCGAGGACCACGCCGACCGCGCCGTCACGGCGTCGATCGAGGTCGCCCGCGCCGTCCGCCAGCACTTCGGCGGCGACCTGCGCCTCGGCATCGGCATCAACAGCGGCCCCGTCGTCGCCGGCACCATCGGCGGCGGCAACCGCGCGGCGTTCACCGTCATCGGCGACCCGGTCAACACCGCCAGCCGCGTCGAGCAGATCACCCGGCAGACGGGCGACGTCGTCCTCTTCACCGAGGAGACCCGTCGCCGGCTGAAGCGCGACCACGGCACGATCTCCGCCCGGCCACCCGCCCCGGTGCGCGGCAAGCGGATCCCCGTCCGCCTGCACGCGCCGCTCCTGGGCGGCCGCGTGGAAGACCCGCTTCCGACCCTCGAGGACGGCCTGGGACGGCTGCTGGAGCGGCCGGACGCGGGGCCGCCGGGGCGCTAGAAGTCGCCCGTCGCCGCAGCGATGATCGCGCCGCGGAGGATGTCGTGCTCGGAGACCTCGCACTCCTGCACGCCGAAGGCGCGCAGGACGACGGAGAGCAGGATGCAGCCGGCGACCATCGTCGGGGCGCGGTCGGGGTGGAGGCCGACGACGGTCCGTCGCTCGGCCTCGTCCATCTGGGCGAGGCGGGCGGTCAGCTCGTCGACCTGGGCGAGCTCCAGCCGGTAGCCGTGGGTGCGGTCGGGGACGTACTCGTCGTACTCCTCGAGGATCGACGCGGCCGACGTCGGGGTGCCCGCGACGGCGATGACGGTGCCGACGCGGCGGGCGACGTCCTCCGGCAGCGCGGCGGCGAAGATGCTCCGGGCCTCGTCGGCCAGCGCGGTCAGCTCGTCGCCGTCCGGCGGGTCGTGGCGCAGGTGACGCTCGCCCTGGCGCACGACGCCGGCCTGGGTGGTGACGACGAACTCCGGGTCGCCGCCGACGTGGCCGACCACGAGCTCGGTGCTGCCGCCGCCGATGTCGACGACGGCGACGGGCCGGTCCTCGGGCGCGCGGCCGCCGGTGGCGCCGAGGAACGTCAGCTCGGCCTCGCGCTCGCCCGGGATCGTGCGCGCGTCGATGCCGAGGGCGCGGACCCGCTCGGTCAGCTCGGACCCGTTGGCGGCGTCGCGGACGGCGCTGGTGAGGACGCCGACGGTGCGCTCGACCTCGTGCTGGTCGAGCAGGACGCGGACGGTCCCGAGCTCGGCGAGGACCCGGTCGACGGCGGCGCCGTCGAGCCGACCGGTGCGGTCGACGCCGTGACCCAGGCGCGTGACGGTCGCGCGGTGGACGATCTCGGTCATCCGCCCCTCGGTGTCGATGTCGGCGATCAGGAGACGGGTGGAGTTCGACCCCAGGTCGACCGCGGCGAGGCGCATCGGCGCAATGTACCCGGGGGCCGGTTCGCCGACGGGGTCGGCGGGCCGGGGAGCCAGCCCCGCCGTCCGGTCCCTTCCGGTGAACGGGGTTCCCGGGACCCGGGGCCCCGGTGCGGACGTGTCCGCGGCCGGCCGGCTGCGGTGGCCCCGGAAGGCGCCACCGCGCCGTCTCTCCCCAGGGGGGGAGAGACGCACTCCGACCGGTAGAGCGGTCGTCCAGCCGACCCGTCCGGTCGGGGGGAACTCGTCCGACGACCCGCGTGACGGCATGGGTTACCGCCGGTAGGATGGTCCGGCCGACGACCCTCGTCCCGCACCCTCCGATGTCGAAGCCCACGATTCCCAGCTCCCTCCCCAAGACCGCCAGCACCGCGCGCAAGGCCGTCGTCAAGGCCGGTGCGAAGGCCGGCAAGGCGGCCGGTCGTGCGACCCGGCAGGCGTCCCGCGGGCAGTCGCGCCCGCGCGCCGCGCACCTCGGCCCGGAGCGCCGGCGGCCGATGATCCTCGACGCCGCGTTCGGCGTCTTCCTGGAGAAGGGCTACGAGGGCGCGTCGATGGAGGAGATCGCCCGCCGCGCGGGGGTCTCCAAGCCCGTCGTCTACAGCTCCTTCGCGGGCAAGGACGCCCTCTTCGGCGAGCTCCTGCGTCGCGAGGAGGAGCGGATCCTCCAGGCGATCGCGACCGCCCTGCCGACGGAGCTGGACGAGGACGACCTCGAGCCCCTGATCACCGAGGCCGTCTGCGCCTTCCTGCAGGCCGTCGTCGAGTCGCCCGAGTCGTTCAAGGTCGTCTTCCTCGGCGCCGGCGGGTCCGACGCCAACATCACCCGCCGCGTCCAGCGCGGTCGCGAGCGGCAGATCGACCAGATCTCCGCCCTCGCCGAGCGCTGGATCGAGCGCCAGGGCATCCCGAACGCCGAGGAGGAGGGCCGGCTGCACGGCTATCTCTTCGTCGGCATGGCCGAGAACGCCGCCCGCGCCCTCGTCGCCGAGCCGGACCGCTGGACCCCGCGCCAGCTCGCGGTCCACATCGCCACGATGATCATGAGCAACTATCGGGCGATGCCGGCTCAGGACCGTACCTGAGGGATCGGCCGGCGGCCGACCGCTTCGGAGGCACGACGTGTCCGGCCCCGTAGTGGCGCGAGCCGGCACCGCTGACGCGTCGGGTGCGGGTCGGGTGCGGAGTTCAGGTCTTCGGCGGAAGGCTCCCGACGACCGCGACGCCACGACGTACCCACGACGCGAGCGCATCCTCGTCGCGGATGACGCGGGCGTCGACGAGCAGCCAGCCGTCCATCTCCCGCCCGCCGTCGAACCCGGCAGGCGTCGCTTTGCCGCGCGGCCCCACGACGGACCGCGTTCGTCGCGCCGGCCGCGACCGCACGGCGCGCGTCGCGGACCCACCCGCACGTCACGAAACCGGCCGAGTCGCTATCTTTCTGTGTCCGCCGCGGGGTGGAGCAGTCAGGTAGCTCGTCGGGCTCATAACCCGAAGGTCGCAGGTTCGAATCCTGCCCCCGCTACCTCCGAAGTAGTGACCAGAAGGCCCTCCTCACGGAGGGTCTTCTCGTTCTCGGGGGGACTCCCGGCCGGGTCGGTCGCCGAGGAGGCTGAGCGCTGGGTGTCGGTCGCTGCGCGAGCGCGTCGAGAGTGGCGTCGATCTCGGCGGTGAGGAGGTAGAGGTCGGTGCCGGTGGGGTCGTCCGGGTCGAACGGGTGGAAGCCGAGGCGCTCCCCCCACGCGCGTGCCCGGTCGTGGAGGGTGGTGGCACGACGGCTCGGCAGGTGGCCTTGGTGTGCAGCTCGGCGGCGGTGGCGAGGACGTGGGCGACGAGTGCGGGTCGTTGCGGTGCACGGCGCCACGGACGGTGGGTGGCCGTCCGACGATCCCCAGCGTCGACCGGAGCACCGGGAGCGGCATCCGCCCTACCGAACCGGCCGCCTCACGCGCACGGTCAGCGTCTTCTTCGTCTTGCCGGACGTGACGACGACCTTGTAGGTGCCGCGCTTCAGACGTTTGCCGTGGACCTTCGTGATCGTGCGCCGGAAAGGGCCCTTCTTCGCCTTGTAGCGGAGGATGCCGAGGGCCTTCTTCGCGCCCCGGCGGGTGACGGTGACCGACACGGTAGCGGCCTTGGCGAGCGTCAGCTGGAGGCGGAAGCCGCGGGTCGCGGCGACCGCCTTGGCCGCGCGGAAGGCGAGGGCGGGCCGCTTCGTGCCGGCGCTGCTGCCGCCGCCGGCCGGCGGGGCGCCGGTTCCTCCCGGGGCGCCGCTGCCGGCGGGCGGGCCGGTCCCCGCGGCGGCCGCGACGTCGAACGGGGCCCAGGAGGCGATCGCGCCGGGCACGGCGAGGCGCGGCTGGAGCTCGCAGGTCCCGCCGTTGGCCACCGGTGCGGGGGAGACGTAGGTCCCGGCCGGGCTGTCCCAGGCGATCTGGGTGCCGTCCGGCGACCATCGTGGCCGTCCGCCGCCCGTATCGTTGCTGACGTAGCCGTCCAGCGCGCAGAGGAGCTGCGGGCTCGGGTCGGTCGGCGCCGCGCTGCCGACGGACATCTCGGTGTACGAGTACAGCTCCAGCCGGTGGGGTTGCACGCCGGTGCCGGTCGCGGGCGCGAGATCGAGCAGGAGGCGCGTCTGGGTGGGGTGGAAGTCGAACCCGGCGAACGCATACGGGCTGCCGACCGGCAGCGCGATCCACGAGTCCATGTGGCTCGCGTCGTTCTGCCAGACCGAGAGCGTCCCGCCGTTGATGCCCGCCAGCCGCGCGTCGGGGTGGCGGAGCCAGTGCGGCTCGGTGAGGTAGTCGTACGACGGGTAGGTCGACGTCCCGACGGTCGGGCTGTTGCGGGCCACGAGGCGCACCGAGGGGGTCGGCGAGCCGCCGAGGCAGTTGCTGGAGCCCTTCCAGTACTGGACCGCGACGAACGTGCCGTCCGGTGAGGTCGACGTGCGGAACGGGCTCAGCCCACCGCAGATGCCGTACCGCTCGAACAGGAACGGCCCCTGGCGGACCGCACCGTCCTGGCCGAGGACGACGAAGGACGAGTTGCCGCTGTCGTCGCCCTTGCGCAGGAACGCGGTGATGCCACCGTCGTCGGCGACCGACACGCCCTTGTAGCCGTTGTCGGCGTCGGCCGCGTGCGTCACCTTCCGCACGTCGCTGCCGTCTGGCCGCGCGATGGCGACGTCCCCGCCGCTGTCGACGAAGACGAGGCTCGCGGCGCGGGCGGCCGGCGCGCCGGCGAGGACGCACGTCGTTGCCAACAGGGCGATGAGGGATCGGCGCACACGCCCGATCCTGCCCGGGCGGGCGCCGGTCGGCATCGGTGAAACCACCGGTATCGCCGCGTGGATCACAGCGGCCGCGTGCGGGCGGCGCGCCCGGTGACGCGGAGCGGCGTGAGCCGCCACGTGTACCGCAGCGCGCCCGTGATGCGCAGCCTCCCGCTGGACGCGAGCGGCGGGAGGAAGCTCTCGGACGGCGTCAGCGTGCAGTCGATCGGCACGTCGGCGGTGATGACGAACGCCTTCGGACGCCGGCGCACCAGCCGCGGGTAGAAGCGGCCGCGACGGAAGTACGAGGCCAGCCCGAGCTCCGGCGCCCCGCGGCCCGTGTCGAGCGCCGTCGCGTCGGGGCAGGCCGGCGTGTCCAGCCCGCCGTCGAACGATCTCTGGGCGACCGAGCGATACGTCGGGCACCGGCTCTCCCCGTCGGCCCCGATGAACCAGGGGTGGAGCAGCTCGCCCGTCAGCGCGGCGTCGTTGCGGGTGACCCCGTCCGTGACGCCGAAGCCCATCAGGAGGTCCAGCGTCGCCTGCCGCGCTCCACAGCCGTCGATCGGCGCCACGTCCGTCACGGCGTCCCAGGGGTCGCAGGCGCGCACGGCGTCGGTGAACGTCCCGGCGATGCTGACGGCGACCGGGAAGCGGACGTGATCCTCGATCTTCGGCCCGCCACGCGGACGGTAGGAGAGCGTGCGCATCCCGCGCGTCCGGCCGGCCCGCCGGAGCACCTGGACGGTGGCCATCCGGTAGGGCCGCGGCGAGGCGAAGGTCAGCGAGAAGCTGCCGCCCCCGCCGACGTCGCGCGTCGGGCCATCGGGGATCTCGGACGTGCACCGCGGCGGATCGGCGTGGGCCTCGGCCGTCCAGGAGAACGCCTGCCGGCCGGAGACGGTCGCCATCCACGCGACGTCGACGCGGGTGGTGTCGCGTCCGGCCGCCGCGGCGCCGGCGGGTGGGGCGGCCGCCACGAGAGCCGCCAGGAAGAAGAGCATCGCCCGCATCCCCGTACCGGTACCACGCCGACCCGGCCGTCCTCATCAGGGGAAGCACCGAACCGCGGCGGCCCGTGGTTCTCCCGATGCGGCCCGCCACCCCGCACTCGATCATCGAGTGGTCCCCCCGTCCGGCTCGTCCTGACCATCCTCGCCGCCGTGGGACTCGCCGCCACGCTCGCGGGCCCTGCATCCGCCACCCAGGTCGCCTACGTCGACGACGGTCAGGTCCGGGTGTCGTCGCTCGACGGCGCGCAGAAGCGGTCGTTGTCGGGGCCGTCACCGGACGGGAAGCAGTGGACCGAGGTGACCCAGGGGGACGACGAAGGCGTACCGCAAGCGGCTGTCGTCGCTGCGCCGCAAGACGCTGACGATCATCGTCACGTCCGGTGGCCGCACCGCCACCGTCAGGCGCACGCTGCGCTGAAGAGGCGGGGTGCGGCCCAGTGCTCGGAGTCGGCTCGGGAGTGCGCGCAGGCCCGGCGGGCGCCCGTCCGCTCGTCGGCCGGTCACCCCGCGGGGGCACACCGCGCGAACAGCCGTGCGATCCGCTGCGGCTCCGCGCCGGGGTCGGCGGGCATCGGTCGCCGGGCGAGGAACGTACCGGCCGCCGGCCCGTCGAAGACGAAGGCCGAGAGGAAGAGCGTGCCGGAGCCGCCCGACGCCACCTCGACCCCCGGCACGCCGACCGACGGGGCCGACGGCACGTCGTCGTCGCCCCCGCAGACGCTGACCGGGTCGGCGCGCGGGGCCCGGCCGCGGTCGAGGAGGACCAGGCGCCAGCTCGAGAAGTCGTGCGGTCGCCGCTGCGCCTCGATGAGCATCCACGGGCGTCCGCCGGCGCGGAACGTCGAGCGACGGCCATGGCTGGCGGGGAAGCCGGCCGCGTTCAGCGTCTCGTCCAGCGCGCGGTCCGGCTCGGCGGTCCAGTCGCGGAAGTTCCGCAGCGTGCCGATGCCCTGCCGGTCGATGCCGTCGGCGCCGGCGTTGTAGTGGAAGCGCAGCGTGATCGCCGAGGCGCCGGGCGAGCCGTTCCAGTCGACGCGCGCGAACGACGGGGTCCCCTCGTTGTTGTCCGACAACGTCGCCGGCAGCTCCCGCTGCGTCGACCACGTGTTCGCCAGCAACCGGGCGCGGTCGGCGTAGGCGCGGACGCGGATCCGGCTGATCGCGTTGCCTTCGACCACGCGCACGTAGTCCTCGTAGGCCAGCAGGTAGCCGCCGTCGGGCGTGCGCTGCAGGACCGGCATGTTGCCGCCGTCGGCGTCGAGCTCGGCGACGTTGTCCCAGTGCAGCAGGTCCTTCGACGTCGCCAGGCCGACGGCGAAGTCCGCGGGCCCCTTCCCGGTCGGCCAGTGGTAGACACCCAGCCACCCGTCACCGTCCGGGTCGGGGACGACGGACAGGGCGGTCAGCTGGTGCCCGTGCTGGTCGGTGGCGCTGGTGCGGGTACGCCGATCGTCCGAACCTCGAGGAAGCAGGACGACGAGCAACGCGACCACGGTGAGCACGACCACGCCGGCCGCGAGGAGCCGGAGTCGCGCCACGGCGGGGAACGATGACCGGTGGGGCGGCAGCGGTCAACCGGGCCGAGCGACCGCCCCCGCGGGCGGGGCGTCACGCGCCGCTCGGCGTGCGGGAGCCCGATCCCGTCGGCACCTCGAGGCCGGCGATCCAACGCTCGAGGCGGCGGGACTGCTTGGCCATGTTGGTTGGATCGTGCATGGCGTTGGAGAGCAGAGCCGCCCCTTGGTAGGTGGCGAGCAGCGTGACCGCCAGCTCTCGCGGGTCGCGTTGGCCCATCGCGGCGAAGCGCTCCTCGGCCCAGTCGATGAACGGCGTGAGCAGCACGTCGCCGGCCTGTCGGCTCATCGCGTCATCGCGCTTGCCGAGCGCGGAGACCAGGCTGCCGAACGGGCAGCCGTAGAGGGCCGTGACGGTTCCGTCCTCGTCGTGCATCAGCTCGCGCGCGAACGCCTTGAGCTGCGCCCGGGGGGTGCGGCGGCGGGAGACGTGCGCGAGGAACGCCTCCCGCTCGCGCACGAGCGCGGACATCGCCGCGCTCTACGCGCTCGCGCTCACCGAGGCGCCCGCCGGCTCCTACTACCTCGGCGCCAACCGCTGACAGCCCCACGATGACCGAGATCGCCAAGGCCGTCAGCGTCGCCCGCGGACTGGACGGCCGCGTCGCCCCCGAATCGCTCGAGCAGTCACGACAGCGCCTCGGACCGTTCACCGACGCCGTACTGATCGACGCGCAGATCAACGGCCAGCGTGCCCACGACCTGGGCTGGCGGCCGAGCGGACCGTCGCTGCTCGACGACCTCGCAACGATCGGCAACGCATGAACACCGTGAGAACCGGGGGCCAGACGTCCCCTTCGACGCCCCCCCGAACCGCTGACGGAGACCACCGTGAACACCGCTTCCCCCGACCCCGCAACCGGCCCGAACGTGACTCGGCGCATCGACTTCCGCCCGGGCATGGACATGTACTGGGACGTCGTGCGCACCGGCGAGGACACCGATGGTGAGCTGTTCGAGGTGCATGGCTGGCTCGGTCCCCACCAGCCCAGTCCCCCCGTGCACGTGCACGACAACGCCGAGGACAGCTTCGAGATCGTCGAGGGCCGGCTCGACGTGCAGCTCGACGGCACCTGGCGGACCTACGGTCCCGGGGAGCGCGCCGCGGCGGCTCCTGGTCTCCGGCACACCCTGCGAAACCCGCACGACGAGCCGGTGACGTTCGTCAACCGCCACCGCCCCGCCGTCGACTACGAGGGGTTCTTCCGCGACATGGCGTCGCTGACATCGACCGGGAAGATGGGCGCCGGAGCACCGCGCAGCCCGCGGCAGGCGATCTACGCAGCGATGCTGTTCAAGGCCCACCCGACCGCGATCCGCATGTCGCGCCTGCAGCGATTCGCATTCACGACGCTGTCGGGCCTGGGCCGGATGCTCGGCATGCGCCGATGACCGCGTGGATCGGGCCCGCCGCGCCGATGCGCGGCTGAGTACTGAACGCCGACGGCCGCCGGTGCGCTCGCTCGCACATTCGCAGCGGTGGTCCTTGGACTCCTGGGTCTTCAGATTGCCAGCGTGGGCCGTCTACGCGGTCGCGGCGACCTTCACCACCGGTCTGGGCACGCGTTCCGAGTGCCTCACCCGGTCACTGCTCGAGGGCGTCGAGCGTCGCTCCGATCTCCGCCGTGAGGAGATAGAGATCCGCGTCGGTGGGGTCGTCGGGGTCGAACGGGTGGAAGCCGAGGCGTTCCCACCACGCGCGTGCCTGCTCGTGGAGAGCGGTGACGACGACGGCGCGGCAGGCGGCCTTGGTGTTCAGCTCGACGGCGGTCGCGAGGACATGGGCGACGAGCGTGGTGGCGATGCCGAGTCCGTGGCACCGCTGGTCGACGGCGAGGCGGCCGAGCAGGAGCGCGGGCACGGGGTCTGGAGCGTGCTTGGCGATCGAGACCGGAGCGGCGCTGCGGTCGATCGCGGTCATGGCGAGGCTCGCGTAGGCCACGACCTGATCGTCCGGGGTGGCGATGACCCAGGTGGCGGCGGTGTCGCGCCGGCGGTTCTGGCCGGCGTAGCGGCGCAGCCAGTCGTCGAGTGCGGGCTCGCCGGAGTGGAAGTCGCTGCGGTCGTGGCGAGCCGGGTCCAGCGGCTCGGGGCGGCGGAGGTCAGTCAACCCAGCGAAAGCGACGCGGCCGTCCCAGCGCGGTGGCGAGTCGCTCGTTCACGCGGGCGGGTTGCGCGAGCGCGTCGCTGAACGCCTGGGCAGCTTGCGGTGACAGGTCGATGACCGTCCGCTCTGCGAGCACCCGCTCGGCGTGCTGGGATGCGGCGGCGAGCACGAACGCCGAGAGGCTCTGGTGCGTCGTGTCGGCAGCGCGTTCGAGCAGCTGCTTGCGTTGCGGGTCGACGCGGATCTGCAGCCGCTGCTCCTTGATCGTGGCCATGTACTCATTTTGGCAGTACACGCGCCGGGCGTCAATACGGTGGGTGTGCCCTCGAGCGTGGCCGAAGCGCGCACGCTCTGGGACGCGCCGCCGAGAGCTCCTCTCCGACGCGGTCGTCGAATGTCCAGAAGTGGACGCTTGGGACGTCCAGGACTGCGTGGTCGGCGCGATGACGTGCGCCTACGGTCACGAGCATGACGCGGAACAGCTCAGTCGGGGCCCGGCTCCTCGCGGTCGTCGCGGTCGTCGCGTTCTTCACCGTCGCGGCGGGCCCGGCGCACGCCGCGCCACGCCTGATCGTCGCGCCAGGCGGCGGCGCGCTCGTCACGCAGGAGCCGGTGCGGGTCGAGCTCACCCACCGGGCCGGCACGAAGACCCGCGTGCGCCTGGGTACCCGCGACGTGACGTCGCGCTTCCGCGTGGCGGGCCGCCGTCTCGTGGGCCGGCTGAAGCTCGGCGACGGCCTGCGCCACGGGCAGAACCACCTCACGGTCGTTGCGACACGCGGCGGGAAGGCGGAGGACCGGCAGACCCGCTCGTTCTTCGTCATGCGCCGCAGCCGGCACTTCGTCCGGGTGCAGCTCCAGGGCACCAACCCGACGCGCCTGCAGATCGACATCACCTCCGGCGCGTCTCACGCGTCGCTGTCCCGGCGGCGGCGGACGCTGCGCGTCTCGCTCAACGGGCACTCGGTGACGAGCGCGCTGACCGCCCGCACGGGCACGCGCTGGGCGGGCACGCTCTCGGGGACGCACGGGCTGCGCCGCGGCGTCAACCGGATCCGGGTGTACGTCGCCGAGCCGCGCGCCGGCCGCTACGAGGTGTACTCGCGGCGCTTCACCGTCCGCCGAGATCGCCCGCTGGCGGCCGCCGGCGCCGACCGCGCGACCCGTCCGCGCGTGGGCGTCCGGCTCGGGGGCAGCCACCGCGCCGCCCGCGGCGGGCGGCTGTCCTACCGCTGGACGCTGGTCACCAAGCCCGCAGGATCGCGGTCGCGGATCAGCGCACCCACCAGCGCGCGTCCCTCGCTCGTGCCCGATCGCCCGGGGCACTACGTGGCACGCGTGCGGGTCGACGAGCGCGGGCGCGGCGCCGCGCCGGGGGCGCATGTCCGGGTGGGCTCCTCGACCGACGACATCGCGGTCGACGTCGGCCCGAAGGCGTCGCTGGTCTCCCTGGCGGCCAACGCGTTCCCCGTCGGGCCTCGGGGGATCCAGGTCGGCGACCCCGCCGAGGGCGGCGTGTTCTACCCGCACACGGGACCGGCGGCGACGATCCAGGTCCTCGAGCTCGATCGCCACACGCTGACCCCGACGAACGCGAGCACCACGTGGTGCTGCGACGACTCGCCCGAGCACGCGCTCGAGAGCCTCAAGGCGAAGCTCGTGGCGTCGACGGCCGACGACCTGGTCGTCGTGGCGCTCCCGCCGCAGCGGGCCACCCTGCCGCCCAGCCAGTACCGGGCGTTCAACGAGGTGCTGGACCTGATCGGCGTGGATCCCCTCGACGCCCGCGACGACCTCAACAAGCCGGGGCAGCAGATCGTCGCCGTCGGCGTGCCGAGCGGCGGCAGGGGCAGCGGCTGGGTCCTGCGCAGCCACCGGGCCAACCCGCAGCTCGCCAGGCAGGGCTGGCTGATGCCGGACGGCGATCTGAGCGCCGGCTACCGCTTCCAGCCGCTGCGGTTGCCGTTCGACACCAGCTCGGCGTCGACCGCGACCTCGAACACGATGACGTTCGCCGGTCACGACGTCACCAGTCCGCCGCTGCGCACCGCGACCGGGTACCACTTCGTCGCGGTCGACCCGGCGGACCTGAGCGTCGTCCGCAACCTCTCGTTCGACAACGACGCGGCCGGCAACGCCGGGCTGGCGCAGGCGATCGCGGCCGCGAGCGAGCTGGACGACATCGGCAACCGGACGGGCCGGGGGACCTACGTCGCGCTGCAGAGCATCGGTCGATTCGCGCCGGACAACCCGGGGTGGGACACGGCCTCCCGCACCGACAGCGTCGCCACGGCGCTGGCTGCGATCGGCGCCAACCCGCACGACTTCAACTACCGCTCGGCGAGCTACGCGTTCTTCGGCGGCGCGCACCTCGGCGCGCAGGGGGCGGCGCAGTCCAACGCCGGAATCGTCGCCGACTCCACCGGACCGACGTACCAGAGCGGCAAGCTCAGCGGCGCGGCGCGCATGAACCCGGACGGGTTCTTCGCACCACCCACGGGCCCCTCGACGGCCGCCCCCGTCGAGTCGCTCTACGACGTCGTGTTCGACACGAAGACCGTGGCCTACCCGTACACGACGGGACCCGACGTCGGCGAGTACACGAACGCCATGAAGTACATCTCCGGGCAGCTGAGCGACCCGTCGGTGAACCGGTTCGGCAAGGACTTCACGCCCGACAGCGGTCCGAGATTCGACACCGACATCCGCGGTGCCTACGTCGGCCTCCCCGACTACGCCCAGTGGGACGACGCCGCCGCGGCCCTCGCCGACAAGGTGCACTACCCCGGCCGGGCCGCCGGCGCGTGCGCCGGCCCGCCGGACGCGGGCGACGCACCGGGCTTCACGCTCCAGCAGTTCTGCGCCCTGAAGAGCCAGCTCGGGCAGGAGATGGTCGCCCTGGTCCGCACGAAGAGCTTCACCGACAAGCTCAAGGCCGCGGTCCTGCAGGCGTCCAACGGGGAGGCGGGCATCCTCAACACCACCTACACCACGATCAAGGACGCGGTCGATCCTCCCGACGGGGAGATCGCGGCGCCGATCCTCGGGTTGATCAGGACGCTCGCGGAGTTCGCCGACCTGGCGGAGGTCACGTTCGCCCCGGAGGTCGCGGTCGCCGTCAGCCTCGGCGCGGACATCATCGACCTCACCAGCGCGGTGGCGACGTCGTCGAGCAAGCCCATCGGCGAGACGCTCGGCGACAAGGCGTCGGAGCTCGGCGCCGACCTCCAGGCCGACGTCGAGGCCTCCGCGAAGGGCGTGGACAGCATCCGCGTGACGGCGATGTCCGACTGGGGGCGCCTCCAAGCGCTCGACGCCGCCGCTCGTCGCGTCGCGTCGCAGTCGATCGACGCGCTCGACGACCAGCTCGAGAACGCGAGCGGCCGGTACATGGCGTCCGCGTTGATGTCGAGCCTCAAGCAGGGCCACTACCACGCCTTCCGGATCAAGACCGACGGCTCCGGCCGGGACGGCGGCCCCAGCCCCAACGACTGTCGCTACCGGTTCCGCGGCGCGCCCGACGGCGCATGGGTGCCGATGTTGTACGAGCTCGACCAGTGGTCGTCGATGGTCTTCGCCTGGGACGGCAACACCTCCACCGACTATCCGCCCAACGAGATCCTCACCCAGATGTTCGAGTCGCCGCACCTCGGGGCGCCGATCGCGAAGCTCGGGCGTGGGTACGGCATCGACAAGACGACGTGGATGTGGCAGCAGGCCGACGCGGACACGACCGCCTACCGCCAGTACGACACGTGCACGTTCGGCGAGTGACCGGTTCGGGAACGGTCGTGCGGCGACGACGAACGGGAGGCGTGTGGACCCGTCTGACGTCGGGTGCGGGGCGGCTGGCCCGCTGGCCCCTGCCGATCGTGGTCGCCTGCGCCCTCGTGGCTCCTTCGGCGGCGACCGCCGCCGAGCGCTGCGCGCCCGGGCAGTTCGATCGCGGCGGCACGTGCACGAGCTTCCGGGCCGCGGCGCGGCGGGCCGTCGAGATCACCCGGTCGGTGATGGGCACCGAGGGCGGCCGGGCGGCGATCGTGCGCGTCGACATCGGCGGTCGTACCCTCGTCGACCGCGGCTTCGGGCAGTCGATGGAGGGCGTCCCGGCGTCGCGGGACATGCACTTCCGCCCCGGCGCGATGGTGATCCCGATGCTGTCGACCCTGCTCCTGCAGTTGCAGGACGCGCGCCGCCTGGACCTCGACGACCGGCTGTCGCGCTGGTTCCCGAGCTTCCCGAACGCGGATCGCGTCACGCTGCGCCAGCTCGCCAGCTCGACCTCCGGCTATCCGGACTACCTCCAGGGGAACCTCCCCTTCCAGACGGCGCTCCACGCCGACGTCTTCCGTCACTGGACCGACGACGAGCTCCTCGAGTACGCGTTCGACCGGCCGCTCGTGTGCGCTCCCGGGGCGTGCTTCCACTACGCGCACACGAACTTCATCGTCCTCGGCAGGGTGGTGGAGCAGGTCACCGGGCGGTCGGTGGCGAGCCTGATCCGCTCGCGGTTCCTCGGTCCCCTCCGGCTCACGCACACGAGGATCTCCAAGCTCCCGGGCATCCCGGCGCCGGCCCTGCACGCGTACACCACCGACCGTGGGGTCTACGAGGACGCGACCACCTGGAGTCCGTCGTGGGGGATCGGCGAGGGGATGGTCATGACGTCGACCGCCGGCGACATGATCCGGATGATCCGCGCGATCGGCTCGGGGCGCCTGTTCTCGAAGGCCGCCGCGCGTCAGCTCACGACGCCGCTGTCGCGGGGCCTTCCGGGCTCGCCCGCGTCGATCGAGTACGGGCTCGGCATCGACGTCGCCAACGGGTGGATGCTCCAGAACCCGCAGTTCAACGGCTACGTCGGGATCCTCGCCTACCTCGCGCAGCGGAGGATCGCGATCGTCGTCGAGAACACCAACGGCCCCGACGTCGCGGACGGGCAGGCGATCAGCGGCACGATCACCAAGCGCCTCACGCAGTACTTGACGCCCGACCGTCCGATCGCGAAGTGAGCGGCTTCCGCGCCAGCGCCGCGAGCTCGCGGTGGATGCGGGGTTCGAAGACGAGGGCGCGGCTTTCGCGGGCGACGCGCCCCGCGCGGGCGAGGACCGCGTCGATCCGCTCGCCCGCGGCGGCCCCCTGGACGGCGATCAGGACCTGCGCGAGCGTGATCCGCGCGGACAGCCCGCAGGTGGTGAGATCGCGGGCGTCCGTGATGGCGACCGCCTCGTCGGCGGCAGCGAGCGCGCCGGACGACTCACCGAGCGCGAGCCGGCACCGCGCGACCGTCGCGAGCAGCAGCGGCTCGTAGTAGAGGCCGATCCGGCGTCGGCGGATCGCCGCGAGCGTGGATTCGGCGTCGGCGAGCGCGGCGACGAAGCGCCCCGCGCCCGCGTCGGCGACCGCGGCGGGAACCGCGCAGGCGATCGTGTGGACCGCGTTGCCGGCCCGTTCGGCGATCGCGAGGCCGAGGTCGGCGCTGTGGCGTGCCGCTGCGAAGTCCCCGATCTCCGCCTCGAGCAGGGCGCGGTTGGCGTGCACGGCGGATGCGGTCTCGGGGTCCGCGTGCTCGTGGGCCATCTCGATGCTGCGGTCGAAGTCGCGGCGGGCGGCATCGAGCTCGCCCAGGTAGCCCCGGCACGTCCCGCGGTCCCCGAGCGCGTGGGCGACGGGGCAGACGAAGGCCCGGCGCGCCCCCACGGTCGGGTCGCCGCCGGCCAGCGCCAGCGCCGCGCCGAGCGTCTGCAGCGCCTCGGTCGTCGAGCCCGCGATCCAGCTCGCGTACGCGACGCCGCAGGACGCGGTGATGACGCGCCCGGCATCGCCGGACGCGATGGCCGCGCGGCTGGCGTGGCGAAACGCATCGAGGCCCTCGCGCTCGTGGCCGCTGTGGAGCAGCGTCCCGGCGTAGTACAGATCCGCGGGGAACGGCTCGACGTCGGCGCGCACCTCGGCGTGGATCTCCGCCGTCTCCGTGGACGAGATGTCCAGTCTCCAGGCCAGGCTGAGGATGCCCAGTCGGGCCCGCGACGCGAGCTCCTCGCGCGCGGGACCGGCGTCGAGCTGGTCGGCGAGGTGGCGGACGCGGCGCCAGTGGCGCAGACCCTCCGCCGGGGACGGACCCTCGGCCCAAGCGGCCGCGCGCGCGTGCCAGCCCGCGGCGGCGGGGACGTCACCGGCGGCCTCGCAGTGGTGGGCCACGAGGGCGGCACGCTCGTCCAACCCGTCGGGGTACGTCCGCTCGATGGCGGCCGCGACCGTGCGGTGCGCCCGTGCTCGCCGGTCCGAGAGCTGGGAGGCGTAGGCGACCTCCTGCGTCAACGGGTGCTTGAACACGTACTCGCGGCTGCCGGCCGTCTCACGGGGGATGACCCACTGTGCGCCGGCGAGCAGCGCGACCGCGTCGGTCAGCTGCCGCTCGTCGAGGTCGCACACCGCCGTCAGCAGGGGTCCGGGGATCTCCGTGCCGATCACCGACATCGTCTGCACCAGCGCCTTCTCGCGGGCGGGCAACCGATCGATGCGCGCCGCGAGCCCCGCCTGGACCGTCGCCGGCAGCACGAGACCGTCCAGCTCCGCCGTCAGCCGATACGCCCCGCGAGCGCCCGTCACGGAGCCGTTCTCGACGAGCGTCTGGACGATCTCCTCGAGGAAGAACGGGTTGCCCGCGGTCCGCGCCTCGATCCGCGCCGTGAGCCCGTTGAGCGACCCGTCGCGCCCGAGCAGCCCGGTGAGCAGATCGTCGGCCGCATCGGCGTCGAGGGGCCCCAGGTCGACCTGGGCGTGCGGACCGCCGGTCGCCCAGGCCGCCTCGTACTCCGGCCGGTAGGTCCCGATCAGCAGCGTCCGCGTGCCCGCGACCGCCTCCACGAGCTCCTCGAGGAACGCGTCGCTCGCGTCGTCGAGCCAGTGGAGATCCTCGATCACCAGCACGGCCGCCTCACCGTGGCTGCGCGCGGTGAGCGCCCGCGTCGCGACGGCCAGCAGCCGGCGCCGGTGCGCCACGGCGTCGAGGACCGCGGGCGGCCGCCCGAGGTCCGCGACGCCGAGGAACTCGAGCACCAGGGGCAGGTCGTCCGCGAAGGCGGGATCGAGCGCCAGCAAGGTGCGCTCGATCCGCTCGCGGGCGACCTTCGGCGCGTCGCCTTCCGCGATCCCGAAGAAGTCGCGGTAGAGGGCGAGCACCGGCAGGAAGGGCACGTAGCGCCCGTGGGCGACACCCCGGGTCGCGGTGACCGCCAGCCCCCGTGCGGCGCAGTCCGCGGCGAACTCGTACACCAGCCGGCTCTTCCCCACGCCCGGATCGCCGACGATCCCGATCGCCCGCCCGTCCCCCTCCAGCGCCCGCGCGAGCGCGGCCCGGAGCTGCGCACGCTCGGCGTCGCGACCGATGAACGGCGACAGGCCGCGCGTGGCGGCGACGGCCTCCAGGCGCGTCCGCGCCGCGCCGGGCCCGACGAGCTCCAGCACGCGCTGGCGCCCCTGGACGCCCTTGACCTGAAACTCGCCCAGCTCGCGCAGCTCGAACTCGCCCTCGACGAGGGCGGCGGTGGACGCGCTGACCGCTGCCGACCCCTCGGGGGCGAGCGACTCGATCCGCTTCCCCAGCGCGGTCGTGTTGCCGATCGGCACGAAGTCCATGTGCACGTCGTCGCCGATCGCGCCGACGACCACCTCGCCGGAGTTCAGCCCGCACCGGACCGCGAACGCGGCTCCGTCGCTGCGCGCCACCTCGGCGGCCAGGACGGCCACCCCGCGCTGGAGCTCGAGGACGGCCAGGCACGCGCGCTGCGCGTGGTCCTCGTGGGCGAGGGGGGCGCCGAAGACCGCGAGGAGGCCATCGCCGGTGAACTGGTTCACGGTCCCCTCGAACGCGTGGACGGCGTTCGCGGCGATGGTCAGGAAGCGGTCGAGGACGAAGCCCCAGCGCTCGGCGTCCAGGGCGTGCGTCAGCGCCATCGAGCCGACGACGTCGGTGTACATCACCGTCACCTGCTTGCGCTCGCCCTCGATCCCCGTGCGCTCCTCGAGGATCCGGGTCTCGAGCCGGCTCGGCGCGCGGAGCGGCGTGGCGGTCGGCGTCAGGGCGACCCCGCACTGCTCGCAGAACCGCGCGCGCGGTGCCGCGCGATGCCCGCAGTCATGGCAATGTCTCAACCCCGTCACGCCCCCGGCGCGCGAGCCTACGGGTCCGTGCGCTCCGTGTCACGGGCGGGGGCCGCTCAGGTGGCCCGTCGCGTGAGCGCCTCGACGTCCAGCACGGTGATCCGCCGGCGCTCCGTCGCGATCCAGCCGAGCTCTCGCAGCGTCCGCAGGGCGCCGGCGACCCCGGCCCGTGAGGATGCCGTCCAGCTCCCGAGGTCCTCCTGCGTGAGCGGAAGCCTGATCTGGATCCCCGTGTCGTTGCGATCGCCGTAGCGCTCGCACAGCTCGATCAGGCGCGCGGCGACGCGGCCGACCGTGTCGAGCTCGCCGAACTGGAAGCGCGCGAGGTTGGCCGCGCGGAACCGCCCGCTGATCACGTCGATCAGCGTCAGTGCCGCGGTCGGCCGTTGCACGAGGTACGCGCGGAACTCCGAGGCTGCGACGGACTGGGCTGCGACGGGCTCGATCGCGGTGACGTTGCTCGAGCGCGGGTCGGCGTGGCTGAACGTGAGCTCGCCGAGGACGTCGCCGGAGCCGCGGAAGCTGAGCACGATCTCGCGCCCGCGGGAGTCGCTGATGCTCGCCTTGACGTGCCCGGCGAGGAGGAAGAGCAGGCGATCGCCCGGCTCTCCGCGGTGCATCAGGCGCTCGCCACGGGCGAACCGCCGCCGACCACCGAGGCTCAGCAGCGCATCGCGGTCGACGCCCGCGAGCAGCGCGAGGAAGGTGCCCGGCTCGGGCGTGTCGACGGTCACCGGGCGATGCTACCCCGCGTCGTCCTGCTGATCGTGCCGCCCGCCGGGCCGGGGCGGCGGGGACGGATCCTCCGGCGGGCTCGGCAGACGCGCGCCGCACCGGCGGCAGAACCGCGCCGTCCCCGACGAGGGTTCACCGCATACCCGGCAGCGAGCGGTGGGTCCGTGCTCCATCCACGGGACGCTACGTCGCCCCACCGTCAGCGGCCACCCAATTCTGGACGGAGGACACGGCCGGCGAGCGTCCAGAGCGAGACGTCCGGAAGGTCCAGGACTGCGTCGTCGAGCTCCAGGCGACCGACCAGCTGGGCCTCGCCATCAACGTGCTCGTCGGGGACTGGTCCGTCGCGCTCGGCGGGTGAAGCACGCCGGGACGTTCGGGGGCCTCGTCGCTGCGGCGAGCGGACCCGTCGAGCCCGACGAGCCTCCGTCGGCGCCCACCGGGCCGCCGACGGGCGCCGACGGGGACCCGGCGGCGCCCGGGGCTCAGACCCCGCCGGTCTGCGTGATCCTGGTGGTCGACGGCAGGGCCAGCGGGTCGTTCGCGCCCAGGTAGGACGTCAGCGCGTCGATGTCGACGTCGCCGCCGACCTGGTTCGTGCCCTGGTTGAACACCGAGAAGCCGTCGCCGCCCGTGGCGAGGAACGAGTTCATCGTCACCCGGTAGCTCGCCGCGGGATCGACCGTCGTGCCGTCGATCGTGATGCTCGCCGCGTCCACCCGCGACCCCGCCGCCCTCGTCGTGTCGTAGCTGTAGGCGAAGCCCTTCGACACGGAGAGGACGCGCTTGGCCCCCGCCGACGGGTTGTCGAACTGCTGCTCGAGCAGCGCCTTGATCTGCGCGCCGGTGAGCGTCTTGACCACGAGCGTGTTCGCGAACGGCTGCGTCGTGTACGCGTCGTTGTAGGTCACGTCGCCGTTCGGGGCGTTGAACGGCAGGTCGGCCCGGATGCCGCCCGGGTTCATGAACGCGACGACCGAGCCGCCCTTCGACGGCGGGCTCGACGCGGCGAGCTGCGAGTCGGCGATGACGTCGCCGAGCGGCGACTCCCCGGCGCCGTTGTTCGTCTTCGACAGGGTGCTCGGGATCCGTCCGATGACGCGGGCCGCGATCGGGGCGGCCAGCGCCTTGTACTTGTCGACGATCTGCTTGACCGACGCGTCCTCGGGCACGTCGCGGGTGACGAGCTCGTTCTTCGCGTCGGCCGCGGTCACGTCGCGGGTCTTCGGGTCGAGCGTCAGGTCGACCCGGGTGATCAGGCGACCGAACGACGACGCGCTCGTGACGAGCTTGCCCGCCCGCCGGCAGACGTACGGCTGGTGCGTGTGCGCGCTCAGCACCGCGTCGACGCGGGAGTCGAGGCGGTCGACGACCTCGCCGATGTCGCCGGTGACGTTGTCGCAGCGGTTGACGTCCTGGAAGCCGCCCGCGTACGGGGCGTTCTGCTGGCCGCCCTGGTGGATCAGCACGACGAAGGCCTGCACGTCCTGCGCGTCCGACAGGCGACGGACGATCCGGTTGACCGTGTCGGCCTCGTCGTCGAACGTCAGGCCCCGCACGCCGTCGGGCGTGACGATCTTCGGGGTGTCGCGGAGCGTGACGCCGATGAACGCCACGGGGATCCCGTCGACCTGCTTGATCTCGTACGGCGGCAGGATCGTGCGGTCGGTGTCGGCGTAGCGGACGTTCGCGGCGAGGTAGTCGAACGCCGCGCCCGTGAACGGCGTGCCGTCCTGGCACCCGTCGACGGGGTGGCAGCCGCCGAACTGCATGCGGTTCAGCTCGGCCGCGCCCTCGTCGAACTCGTGGTTGCCCACGCCGGCGTAGCTCATCCCCATGGCGTTCAGGGCCTCGATCGTCGGCTCGTCGTGGAAGAGGCCGGAGATGATCGGCGAGGCGCCGATGAGGTCGCCCGAGCCGACGACGATCGAGTGCTCCTGGCCGGCCTCGAGCTGCTTCAGGTGGGTGGCCAGGTAGGCGGCGCCGCCGGTCGGCGTCGTGACGCCGACGCCGGTCGGCGTGGTGCCCGACGAGCCGGTCGGGGGCTCGAGGTTGCCGTGGAAGTCGTTGAACGCCAGGACGCGCAGGTGGCTGGGGCCCGGCTCGACGGGGCCGGGGCCGGGAGCGCCGGTGTCGCCCTTGGGGCCGGGGGCGCCGGGGGTCCCCGGAGCACCCGGGGCGCCGGTCGCGCCGGTCGGCCCGGCGGGCCCCGCAGGACCGGCGGGACCGGGGGCGCCCTTCGAGCCGGTCGGGCCCTTGGGGCCCTTCGGCCCGCGAGGTCCGCGCTTGGCCGCGCGCTTGGCGGCGGCGCGCTGCTTGGCGGCCCGCGCGCGGGCGGCGGCCTTGCTGCGGGCGGTGGCCCGGCGCTTCGCGGCCTTGGTCGCGTTCGACGCGCGCGCATCCTTCGCGACGAACGCGGCGTGGGCGCCGGACGATGGAGTGGACGAGCGGTGGCCGGCCGGATCGGCGAGCGCGGGGGCGGACGTCGCGAGCATGCAGCCCGAGACGGCGAGTGCCACGAGGGCGGAACGCATGAGAGGGATCTCCTTGGGGCGAGGGACCCGCGGACGAGGGTCCGTACGCCAAGTTAGGGCGAACGGACCGCCGCGTGAACCCCCTTCACGGGCTGCTCACGAGTCGGTGCCCGGACGTTCACGGAAGGCCGGCGGCGGGCCGGTCGGAGGATGCCGGACGTCCGAACCGGCACCGTCACGTGCGCGCCCCACCGGGTGTTTCCGCTTTCGCGCGTGACCGACCGACCAGGCACCAGGCAGGCCGCCGTCTCCGTCCGCGGCCTCGAGCGGGCCTTCAAGGGCGGCATCGAGGCCGTCGACGGGCTCGACCTCGAGGTGCAGGAGGGCGAGATCTACGGGTTCCTCGGGCCCAACGGCGCGGGGAAGACGACGACCGTCCGCATCCTCGTCACGCTGCTGAAGCCGACCGGCGGCGAGGCCCGGGTCGTCGCCGCCCTCGGCCGCCGCGCGCTCAGCGTCCAGTTCCGTCGGGTGCAGCTGCTGATGCCGACCTTCGTGCTGCCGCTCCTCCTGCTCGCGGCGCCCGTCCGGCGCTCGAGCCTCGTCTTCGGCCGCATGGCGGGGACGCTCGGCCTGGCCGTCCTCCTGTTCACGGCGCCCGCGTTCGTCCCGCTCGACCTGCTGACCCCGACGTTGCACGACATCTCGGGGTACAACCCGCTGACCTCCGTCGTCGAGGGCGCGCGCGGGCTGCTGCAGGACGACACGAGCCTCGGCGACCCGCTGCTCGGCCTCGTCTCCGCGCTCGGACTGGCGGTCGTCGCGACCGGCCTCGCCGTCCTCGCCCTCCGCGACCGGGCGCGCCGCACGTGAGCTCCCGTCCTGCACGGGTGGCTCGAGACGGTCGCCCGGATCAACCCCGTGTCGCACGTCCTCGAGCTCGGCCGCCAGTCGACCGTCTCGGGCATCGACCTGAGTCTCGCGCACACCTGGCCGGGGCTCGCGTCGATCGCCGGGCTCGTCCCGTTCTTCGGCGCGCTCGCGCTCGTCGGGCTGTGGTGCATGGGGCGCTGAGACGGCGGGGGAGCAGGCCCTGCCCGCGGAGGCGGGCCGGCATGCACCCGTCACCACCTCTTCGCACGACGTTCGCGCGGGGTTCACAAGTGGGGGCCGGGTCGCGCCTAGCGTCCCGCCCGACGCGGCGTCCGCACCCACGCGACGCCCCGATCGAGGAGCCCCATGAACGTCGCACGTGCCGTCGTCAACCGATCAGCCCGCCGCCGCGCGGTCCGCGCCGTCGCCGTCGGCCTCGCCGCCACGGCCTCGGTCGTCGTGTTCCAGCCGGTCGCCGCCGCGACCGCGGCGCCGCTGACCGGCGTGGACCTGTCGACGTACGTGCGAGTCGGGCGCTTCAACCTGCCCGAGCCGACCCGGACGGCCGCGCCGGCCGGCAACCTGCTCGCGCAGGAGGCCTCGGGCGTCGCGTACGACTGGGACACCGACACCCTCTTCGTGGTGGGCGACGGCGGCACCTCGGTGACGCAGGTGAACAAGACCACCGGCGCGCTGATCGACACGATGACGCTGCCCGCCGGCAGCAGCGCGCAGCAGACGGAGTTCTACGACACGGAGGGCATCACCTACATCGGTGGCGGCCAGTTCGTGATGACCGAGGAGCGCGACCGGCAGCTCGTCCGCTTCACGTACGCGCCCGGCACCACGCTCACGCGCGCCCAGACCAGGACGGTCAAGCTCGGCACCACGATCGGCAACGTCGGCCTCGAGGGCCTGAGCAACGACCCGAAGACGGGCGGGTTCCTGGTCGTCAAGGAGAAGGACCCCAAGAGCCTCTTCCAGACCACGATCGACTGGAACGCGCTGACCGCGAGCAACGGCTCGCCCACCGCGACGGGCTCCACCGACCTGTTCGATCCGGCCCTGGTCCCGACGACGGACTTCTCCGACGTCTTCTCGTTGTCGAACCTGACGACGCTGACCGGTCCCGACGCGGACCGGATGCTGATCATCAGCCAGGAGGCCGGCAAGGTCCTGAACGTCGACCGCTCGGGCACCGTGTCGAGCTCGCTGACGCTCGTCAAGGACGCCGACAACCCGAAGTCCATCCCCGACCAGACGCACGAGGGCGTCACGATGGACAACGACGGGCGGCTCTACGTCGTGTCCGAGGAGGGCGGGGGCGACATCGACCACCCGCAGCTCTGGGTCTTCGCGCCGTCCGCCGCCCCGAACGCGGCGCCCACCGCGGTGACGCTGGGCAACACGACGCCCTCGATCGCCGAGAACGCGAACACCAGCACGCGCGTCAAGGTCGCCGACGTCACCGTGTCCGACGACGCCATCGGCACGAACGTGCTCGCGGTGACGGGCCCGGACGCCGACACGTTCGAGGTCGACAGCAACGGGCTCTACCTGAAGGCCGGCACGACGCTGAACGCCGCGACGAAGGCGAACTACACGGTCAGCGTCACGGTCGACGACCCGTCGGTCGGCAGCACCCCGGACGCCACCAGCGGCCCGTACACGCTGACGGTCACGCCCGTGTCCGGCGGCTCGATCGCGCCGTCGGTGATCGTCTCCGAGGTCTCCCCCTGGAGCAGCACCGCCACGGCCAGCCCCTACGCCGCGGACTGGTGGGAGCTCACGAACACCGGCACGACCACGGTCGATCTCACCGGGTGGAAGGTCGACGACGACTCCGGCTCGGCCGGCTCCGCCGCGGCCGCACTGGCGCTGAACGGCGTCAGCGAGCTGGCCCCGGGCCAGTCGGCGGTCTTCATCGAGGAGGGCGCCGTGGGCAGCACGGCCAAGGCCGACCTCTTCACGTCCTCCTGGTTCGGCACCGACGTCCCGGCCGGCTTCCAGATCGGAACGTACAGCGGCGGCGGGATCGGGTTCGGTCAGGGCGGCGACCAGGTCAACGTCTTCGACGCCACGGGCACGCGGGTGACGGGCGTCGCGTTCGGCGCGACGACGCCCGGCCGGACGCTCGACAACACGGCGGCGGTCGGCGGGACGTCGACGCCGCCGCCGACGATCAGCACCCTCAGCACGGCGGGCCAGAACGGAGCGAAGACCGTGCGCGACGGCACGAGCGACGCGGAGACCGGCTCGCCGGGCACCGTCCCGGTGGCGAACCCGGTCACGGTCTCCGAGGTCGCGCCCTGGGGCAGCGACGACGCGACGTACGCGGCGGACTGGTGGGAGCTGACGAACACGAGCAGCAGGACGGTCGACCTGACCGGCTGGAAGATGGACGACAGCTCGGGCGCGTTCGCGACCGCGGCGGCGCTCACCGGCGTGAGCACGCTGACGCCGGGCCAGTCCGCGGTCTTCCTCGAGGGTGACGCGACGAACGTGGCGGCGTTCAAGTCCGCGTGGTTCGGCTCGAGCATCCCGGCCGGGTTCCAGATCGGGTCCTACAGCGGCTCGGGCATCGGACTCAGCGGCAGCGGCGACGCCGTGAACATCTTCAACGCGTCCGGCGACCGGGTCACCGGGGTGAGCTTCGGCGCGCAGACCAAGAACGTCTCGTTCGACAACGCCGCGGGGATCGGGAGCTTCGCGCTGCCGCTGCCGACGATCTCGACCCTGAGCGTCGTCGGGCAGCGCGGCGCCTTCCTGGCGCACGACGAGATCGCCTCCCCGGGGACGATCACGCAGGCCGCGATCGGGCCGAGGCTCTCGACCGACACGCCGGCGTTCCCGGCCCAGGAGGTCGGCACGACCGGCCCCGGCCAGTGGGTCACGCTGACGAACACCGGCGACGCCGCGGTGGACATCAGCCGCCTCGCGATCCGCGAGGCCGACGACGCCTCCGCCGGCGACTTCCTCCTGACGAGCGACCGCTGCACCGACGAGGCGCTCGCGCCCGGCGCGACGTGCAAGGTGCAGGTGCGGTTCTCGCCGGGCCGCGCGAGCGCGACCTCGGTCGCGACCCTCGTGGTCACGTCCAACGTGCCCGGCAGCCCGACCACTGTGCCCCTGACGGCGATCAGCACGGCGGCGACGAGCGGCCCGACGGGGCCGACCGGCCCCACGGGCCCCACCGGTCCGACGGGCCCGAGCGGCTCCGACGGCGGGACGGGCCCCACCGGCCCGGCCGGTCCCACGGGCCCGAGCGGGTCCGACGGCGCGACGGGTCCGAAGGGCGACACCGGCTCCAAGGGCGACACCGGCGCCACGGGTGCGAAGGGTGACGCGGGCGTCGCCGGTGCGAAGGGCGACGCCGGGGTCAACGGCACGAACGGGGCCAACGGGACCAACGGCGTCGACGGCAAGGACGGCCCCGCCGGCCCGCAGGGCGCCCAGGGTCCGGCCGGCAAGAACGGGACGTTCGCCGTCGTCGCGACGCGCACGAAGGTCGCGGTCCGCCGCGGCCGCATGGTGACGCTGCGGCTGCGACTCGCCAACGACACCACGGCCAAGGTCGGTCGCTCCAAGGCCCGCGTGTCCGTGTCCAAGGCGCTGCGGGTGCGTGGCGCGCGGAACGTCGCGGTGCCGTCGCTCGCCCCCGGCAAGGCGCGCGACGTCGCGCTGAAGCTGCGGATCCTCGGCGCCGCGAAGCTCGGCACCCACGCGGTGAAGGTCGCGTTCACGATCAACGGCCGGACGATCACCCGCACGATCGCGGTGACGGTCACGCGCTAGCGACGCGCGGCGCACGGGGCGCCCCGGACGGCTCGGGCGACCGGGGCGCTACGTGCCGTGCACGGCCGCGATCGCGTCGGCCGCGGTGGACTCGAGGAGGGCGCGGGACACGCCGGCCTCGAGCGCCGCCGACACGGCGGTCTCGGCGGCCTCGTGGGCGTCGGCGGACGCCGCTCGCGTCGCGTAGCCCAGATGCGTGGCGGCCTCGACGGTCTCGGACGCCAGGAGCGCGCGGTGCGCGTGCTCGAGCGCGGCGCGCTGCTCGTCGGTGAGGGCGGCCGGGGGGCGTCGCGGCCCGTCGTCGTCGCGGCTCGCCGGCCACCAGCCCGGGCGCTTCACGCGGTCGACCCGCCGGCGGGGGACCGGGTCGGGGCTGCGTCGGCCCGGCCGGGGACCTGCGCCGGGCACGCGCGGCGTGCGCGGCCGGTCGTCCTCGTGCTGGTCCCGATGGCCCGTCGTCGTCCCGCAGGCCCGTGATCGGACATGGGGCCCTCCCTGGGGTGGTGGCGGAGACGCCCGGCCGGCCCCACGCGGCCGTCGGCCGCCGACCCCGGCCGGAGTCGTACCGACCAGTAGAACACAGTCGCGGCGGCGCCTCGACCGTCTGCGGCGTAGACCACCCGGGTGATCCACGCCGCAAGGAGCCGCGGGTGCTCAGCGGTTGTTCTGCCACCCGCCGCGCGTCACCGCGAGCGGCGTCAGCGAGGAGTCGCAGCCGATGACCGGCGCCATCGCCGTCAACGTCGGCGTGAAGCCCATCTTGTACGTGTCGGAGCCGTTCTCGTGGAGCGCGACGACCACGCCGGCGCCGAGGTTGCCGAGCAGCCCGGACGTCGACTTGCTGTCGAACGGGGAGAAGAAGCTGACGTCCTCGTCGTGCGTCTCCAGAGACGTGCGGGCCGCTCAGCCGGATGCTGCCCAGGGACGTCGGGAGTCCGATGACCGAGGCCAGGGGCCTCCTCGGCGACGAACGTCCCGGTCGCGGCCGCGAGTGGGGACAGGGCGTTCTCGCGAGCGATCATGGGTCCCTCCTCCGGCGGGGGCGGCGAGCCGCGTCTCCCTCGATCGGGGGTCGCGCCGGGAGCGACGTCGACGCCCGCGCGGCCGCGGTCCGTACCCGCCGGTGACGGCGAGAAACCGCTGCACGCCAGCGGTGTCCCGGGCGCCGCGAGCGGCAACGCGACGCGCCGTGCGACGCGTACCCGGAGAGGCCCCCGAGGGGTCCTACCCCCCCTTTCTGCGCACACAGACCACTGAGAGGGGGGAGGTTCCTCCGTACTCGCGCCCGTAGCGTCTGGTCACTGTTGATGAGGTTCGGATCGAGCGCCCTGGAGGCGCTCGGACGGGCCCGGTCCTGAGGAGAAGGTGTGAGCGTGACTGCGTTCAAGGATGCCGATGAGGTCTACGAGTACATCGGCGGCATGTTCGATACGGCGACGAAGACGCCGGCCTTCATCGAGGCGACCGAGGGCACGAGCCTCGTCATCCTGATCAAGCAGACGAACCCGGATGCGGCGATCCTCGTCGACTTCCCGGGGCAGAGCGTGAAGACGGGCGACGAGGCGCTGGCGGGGAAGTCGACCGTGCAGCTGCGGATGTCGTCGGACAACGCGAACAAGTTCTGGCAGGGCAAGTTGAACTTCACGCTGGCGATGGCCCAGCGGAAGGTGAAGCTCGACGGCAAGCGCTCCGTGGCGCTCAAGCTCCTGCCCCTCACCGAGGGCTTGTTCGACACCTACAAGCAGCGCCTGAAGGACACCGGTCGCGACGACCTCCTCGTCGGCTGACCGCCCGCCACCAACGCCCCGAACCACCCGAGACGGAACTGAACCCATGGCTTCCACCCAGACCGACGACTACCAGGCCCCGACGTCCGACGCGTCCTTCGACGCCTCGCTGAGCGACACCGACTTCGACGCGCTCTTCGAGCAGGCCGAGGAGCTCTCGCAGTACTTCCGCGAGATCGGCCCGGAGTACGACAAGAAGAACACCTTCGCGTTCCCGACGATCGAGAAGTTCAAGGCCACGGACCTCGGTGGCCTCTCGGTCCCGAAGAAGTTCGGCGGCGCCGGCGGCAGCCTGCTGCAGACGTCGAAGGTCATCTCCGAGCTCTCCAAGGGCGACTCGGCGATCACCCTCGCGTACAACATGCACTACATCATGGTCGGCATCGCCGGCGGCCTGATGAGCGACGAGCAGAACGACTACTGGCTCGGCCGCGTCGTCAAGAACAAGGAGCTCATGTTCGGGCCCTTCTCCGAGAAGCGCGCCGGCTTCTCGGGCCTGGCCGACATGAAGGCCATCCCGCAGGAGGGTGGCGGCTGGAAGATCTACGGCACCAAGACGTGGGGCACGCTCTGCGACGCCGCCACGATCATCACGACCAACGCCACGATCACGGACAAGGACGGCAACCTGCCGGACACGTTCGAGGAGCGCGTCGCCGCGGAGTCCTTCTTCATCCAGGACTTCAACTTCGACCCGGACACCCTGCAGGGCGACGGCTTCCACGTCGAGCGGACCTGGGACTCCCTGGGCATGCACGCCACGGGCACGCACACGATCGTGTTCGACGGCTTCTTCATCCCGGAGTCGGGCTTCATCTGCGAGTGGCGCACCGGCGCGTTCGGCGTCCTCGAGTGGGCGTCCCTGATGTTCGCCTCGATCTACCTCGGCATGCAGGCCCGGGTGCTCGAGGAGTCCATCAAGGTCCTCTCGAAGAAGACCCTGGGCGCCGTCTTCGGCGCCACGGTCGCCGCGGACGTCAAGGTCGCCGGCGTCGGCCACATCATCGACGGCGTCGGTGACATGGCCTCGCGCTACGAGATCTCCCGTCGGACGCTCTACCGCACCTGCGAGGAGGTCACGCTCGGTCTGGACGACGACTGGCCGATCGAGCTGCGCTTCCCGTACATCGGGCTGGCGAAGACCTTCATCGCCGAGAACGTCATGCACATGACGAAGCACGCGATGTCGATGGTCGGCGGCATGTCCTTCCGTCGCGGCATGATCTTCGAGCGCCTCTACCGCGACTCGGCCGCCTCGCTGTTCCAGCCGCTCAACGGCGACCAGGGCCGCACCTACATCGGTGAGTACCTGCTGCAGCCGGAAGAGCTCGAGGACTAGGACCCCGCAACACCTCGAGTGGCCACCGGCCCCGTCCTCTTCGAGGGCGGGGCCGGTGTCGTCTCCGGGGACGGCGAACAGACGCCGAGCAGGATCCGATCTTCCGATGGGTGGATCCAAGAGGGCCGGTTGTTCGACATCGGTCGAACCTGGGCGACTCCGGGCGAACGTACGCTCGATCGGATCGGTTCGGCCGCCCTCGCGGCCCGCCGACGAGCCACCCCATCCCCGGAGTTCTCCTCGTGTCCGAATCAGCACCAGCCGGCGGCCGCGCCCGCCGCCGCGCGGTCCGCGCCGGCGCGACGCTCGCGGTCTCCGCGATCGCCGCCGTCGCCGCCACCGCGCCCGCCTCGGCCGTCAACACGGTCTCGACCGCCAACGGCGCCGCGTGGCAGATCCACGACGCCGCCTCGCCCGCGCTCGACACCGGCAGCGTCCGCGCCATCAGCGACAACGCCTTCTACGGCTTCGGCGGCATCAAGGTCCGCGTCGGCAGCGTGCCGTCCTCGGACCCGACCGCGGCGTTCAACGGCGAGACGATCCGCGGCTTCGGCCTCGAGTTCGACGGGATCGACAGCTTCGCCACGACCCACGCGGTGCGCCTCGGCGGCATCCAGATCAGCCGGGCGATCAAGGTCGGCACCGCCGGAAACTGGACCCGGTGGGTGGACAGCTTCCGCAACACGACCGACCAGGACATCGCGGTCGAGGTCTCGTTCGGCGGCACCGCCGGCCTGAACACCACGGGCCAGCAGAGCCAGGTCGTCGCGACCTCCAGCGGCGACACCACGGTCGCGGCCAACGACTCGTGGGCCGAGGTCGCCAACTCGGCGGCCGCCGGTCCCGCCACCCGCGGACCGCACGCGGTCGTCCTCGGCACCGCGTCGTACAGCGCGACGACGTTCGCCACCGGCAACCAGCAGCGCAACCCGTTCTCGACCGCGCTGCCGACGGCCGGCCTCGACGCCAACTTCTACGGCTACAAGAACACGATCGTCGTGCCGGCGGGCAAGACCGTGTCGCTCCTGCACTACGTGGTCGCCGGGCGCAGCGAGAACGCCGGCACCGCGGGTACGCAGATCACGACGGTGCGCAACACCGCCGTCGGGCTTGCCGCGACGCCCAACCTCGACGACCTCAGCACCGGCCTGCGCTGCACGATCATCAACTTCAACGTGGCGACGACCCCGGGCTTCGACCCGGCGGCCTGCGCGACGGCGAAGGTCCCGGAGATCCACCCGCCCGTCCCCGTCGAGAAGCACGTCACGACCTCGGACTACGACGTCGTCGACAAGCCGATCACGCAGCTCCTGGCCGACATGAAGTCCGGCGTGACGACCTCCCAGGAGATCACGCGCGGCTACCTGGACCGGATCAACGCCTACGACACCGGCGCGTTCGGGTTCCACGCGTTCATCCGCGTCGCCGACGACGCGATGGCGCAGGCGAAGGCCGCGGACGAGGAGCGGGCAACGGGCTCCACGCTCCCGCTGCTCGGCGTCCCGGTGTCGCTGAAGGACCTCTACGACACGAAGGACCTGCCGACGACCGACGGCACCCTCGCCCTGAAGGACTGGCAGCCGAAGAAGGACGCCTTCCAGGTCGCCCGCCTGCGCGCCGCCGGCGCCGTGATCCTCGGCAAGGCGAACCTCTCGGAGTTCGCGAACTCCGGCAGCTACAGCGACTCCGGCTTCGGCATGACCGCCAACGCGTTCGGTCCGTCGAAGTCGTCGCTCGGCTCCTCGGGCGGCCCCGCCGTGTCGACCGCGCTCAGCATGGCCGGCTTCGCGATGGGCACCCAGACGGGCGTCTCGCTCTACGCGCCGTCGACCGGCGCGAGCCTCGTGTCGCTGCGCGGCACCGACGGCATCTCGTCGGGCTCCGGCGTCATGCCGCTGACCTACCTGCAGGACTTCGAGGGCCCGATCGCCCGCACCACGAGCGACATCGCCACGATCCTGAACGTCACGACCGGCACCGACCCGGGCGACCCCGCGACGGTCCACGCGGACGCCGACGCCAAGCGGCCGGCCGACTGGACGGCGTCGCTGGACAAGGACGCGCTGCAGGGCAAGAAGATCGGCTACGTCGACGCGTCGTTCGACGGCCTGCCGTCGAACTACAGCTACGGTCAGGACGACGGCACCGCCGCCGCCGTGAAGGCGCGCTTCGCCGACCTCGTGGCGGCCGGCGCGACGATGGTGCCGATGACCGTCGCCGCCCCGAGCCAGTCGACCTCGGTGCCCGGCGGGTTCGGCAACCGCAGCCGCACCGAGGAGGGCTGGCAGAGCTACTGGGAGGACCAGGTGAACCCGCCCTTCAGGACGGCGTCGGGCATCCTCTCCTCGCCGAAGAACCTGCCCTACAACCGCGGCACGCAGGCGCCCGCACCGCGCCTGACCACGGACGACGTCGACAAGGTGATCGCCGCCCGCGACGACGCGAAGGCGCGCTACAAGGCGTGGATGGACGACGCCGGCGTCGACGCGGTGGTCTACCCGGGCTTCCGCTCCGACGTCTACGACAACGACGGCGCCCAGACGCTGTCGTCGGACCGCGGCACGAACGTGCCGACGTCCAACGTCGGCCTGCCGACGCTGATCCTGCCGGTCGGCGCCAGCCCGCACGGCAACCCGATCTCGATGCAGATCGTGGGCCGGGCGTTCGACGACGCCGAGGTGCTCGGCTTCGGCTACGCGCTCGAGCAGCAGCTGGGCGGCAAGGGCCACCTGCTGTCGAGCTACGCGCCGCCGCTGCCGTACGACCCGACGGCGACGCCGACGGACCCGGTGATCACGACGCCGGAGGCGCCGACCACGACGTCCCCGACGGAGAAGCCGACCGAGACGGCGCCGCCCGCGGCCCTGGCCGCCCCGGCCGCCCCGGCCGCGCCCGCCGCGCCGACGGCCCCGGTGACCCCGGCGAAGGCCGCGCCGTTGCGGACCGTCCGCGTGTCGACCCGCGGGGTCCGGCTGGACCGCCAGGGTCGCTTCGCGGTCACGGTCTCGTGCGCCAAGGGCGTCTCGAGCTGCAAGGTCCACGTCCTCGTCAAGCGCGGCTCGAGCCCCGTCGCGACGAAGACGATCACGATCAAGCCGGGCCGCTCGGTCCGGCTGCTGGCCCGGCCGAACGCGGCGATGCGCCGCGCGCTGCTCCGCGGCCACACGGCCACGGTCCGGGTGTCGCTCTCCGGCACCGGGCTGAAGGCGACCTCCGCGTCGCTGAAGGTCAGCCCGCGGAGGTGAGCCGGTGACGTCCCGGGGCGCGGCGGTCGCCGCGCCCCGGGACGTCGCGGGGCCACGTGCCCCGCCGAACCGGCCCCGGCCTCGCGGACGGCGGGGCCGACGTCGCGGGGCTCAGACCCGCGGGCTGCGTCCCGCCCCGGAGCCGAGCCCGATGAGGATCGCGCCCTCGCCCGAGGCGTAGGCCTCCTCGCCGTGGTGCGTCAGGTCCATGCCGAGGGCTTCCTCGTTGTCGGTCCCGCGCAGCGGCATCAGGAGGCCGAGGCCCTTGATCAGCAGCCAGGTCATCCCGAACGCGTACGCGGGGCCGGCGAGGACCGCGACGACCTGCGACCAGAGCTGGCCCGCGTCGCCGTAGAAGAGGCCGTTGCCGGCGCCGTCGTTCCACGACGCCTGGGCGACGAAGCCGATCAGGAGCGTGCCGGTCAGGCCGGCGACGCCGTGCGCGCTGAGCACGTCGAGCGTCTCGTCGACGCGCGTGCGCGGGCGCCAGAGGATCGCGAAGTAGCAGGGGAACGCGGCCGCGGCCCCGATGGCGAGCGCCCAGCCCGGGCTGACGTAGCCGCCGGCCGGGGTGATCGCCACGCAGCCGACGACGACGGCGGTGGCGGCGCCGATCGCGGTGGCCTGGCGGCCGCGCACGAGGTCCAGCACGATCCAGACGACGAGGGTCGCGGCGGGGGCCAGGAGCGTGTTGACGAACGCCAGGATCCCGGGCTTGCCGATGCCGAAGGCGCTGCCGCCGTTGAAGCCGAACCAGCCGAACCACAGCAGGCCGGCGCCGACCAGCACGTACATCGCGTTGTGCGGGACCAGCGCCTGGCGTCCGTAGTCCTTGCGCGGGCGCACGACGAGCGCGGCCGCGAGCGCCGAGAAGCCCGAGCCCATCTCGACCGGCACGCCGCCGGCGAAGTCGAGGGTGCCCTGCTGCTGCAGCCACCCGCCGCCGAACGCCCAGTGCGCGAGGACCGCGTAGACCAGGACCGACCACAGGGTCGCGAAGATCAGGAACGGCACGAACCGCATGCGCTCGACGACCGCGCCGGCCACGAGCGCCACGGTGATGATGCAGAACGTCGCCTGGAAGGCGAAGAACACGAGCTCGGGGATCTTCGTACCCGCGCGCGGCGCGAACGTCACGTCGTGCATGAACGCGTGGCCGAGCCCGCCGACGATGGAGCCGTCGCCGTCGAAGGCCAGCGAGTAGCCGACGGTCGCCCAGGTCACGGTCGCGAGGCCAGTCGCGGCGAGGCACATCATGAAGGTGTTCAGCGTGTTCTTCTCGCGGACGAGGCCGGCGTAGAAGAGGCCGAGCGCCGGCGTCATCAGCAGGACGAGCGCCGTCGCGGTCAGCATCCAGGCGGTGTCGCCCGTGTCGATCCCCGGCATCAGGACTTGGGGCTCACGGCGTCGACGTCGCGCTCGCCCGTGCGGATGCGGACGGCCTCCGTCAGGTCGTGCACGAAGATCTTGCCGTCGCCGACCTCGCCCGTGCGACCCGCGGCGCAGATCGCCTCGATCGTCGTCTCGACGACGTCGTCGGAGACCGCGACCTCGAAGCGGACCTTGTCCTCCAGGCCCATCTTCACCTGCGTGCCACGGTAGGTCTCGACCCGATCGAGCTCTCCTCCGTGGCCCTGGATCCGGCTGAGCGACACCCCGCGGATCTCGGCGCGGTAGAGCGCCTCGAGCACGTCGTTGGTCTTCTCGGGCCGGACGATGCCGATGACGAGTTTCACGCGCGAGACACTAGCCACCCGCGTGTTCCCGCGACTTCGGGGCGTACGCCGTGAGCGGCGAGGCGCCAGGTCCGCCGGGCGCGCCGCGACGTGCTCCGCGCCGCCGCACCGGGCCGGGGGCCCGGCGCCGACGATCGATCGGCGGACGAGGCCGGATGAACGTCCGTGTGGGACGCTCGGCCCTCGTGGTCGCGGCCGGTGAACGCCGGTTCCGTCCTGGACACCGTCTACGTTGCTCGCGATGCGTCGACATCACGAGCGCCTGAGGACCGGTGACCGCGTCGATCTCCCGCGGCACGACGCCCACGGCGTCGTGGTCGAGGTGCTGGGCCGCGAGACGGTCCGCGTCTTCCGCGACGGTGCGCTCGAGGTCCACGAGGTCGGCCGGTATTGCGTGCTCCTGGGCAGCGGCCGGACGGTCGTCGTCAACGACGGCGGGGGACGCATCGCGCGCGCGGCGGCGCCGCCGGCGCGCGAGGTCGAGTCGCAGTAGCGGGCCGCCCGGGACGCGGGACGTCCCGCGTCGCGGAGGGTCCGACGCGGACCGGCGCCGTCCCGGGCGGCGCCCGTCGTCAGCCGAGGATGCCGGCGACGTGGAGGACGACCGCGGCCAGCACCGCTGCCCAGCCCAGGCCCATCCCGATGCTGACGCGCTCGGTCGGCGTCCAGTGCCGGGGGTGCTTCACCCGCTGATCGTCGCAGGCCCGGCGGCGTGGTCCGCCGGGCGGCGCGCGGGTCAGCGCGGGGCGCGCGCGTAGAGGTCGGCGTGCGCGTCGCGGACGACGTGCTTCTGGACCTTGCCGGTCGAGGTGCGCGGGAGGGCGTCGACGACGACGATCGCCTTCGGGATCTTGTACGCGTCCACGTGGGCGCGCATGGCCGCGCGGATCGCGTCCGGGTCCAGCTCGGTGCCGGCGGCGGGGACGACGAAGGCGGTGATCGCCTCGCTCCAGCGCTCGTGGGGGAGCCCGACGACGACCGCGTCGGCCACGTTCGGCTCGGCCGCGTAGAGCGCCTTCTCGACCTCGATCGACGCGACGTTCTCGCCGCCGGTCTTGATGACGTCCTTCGAGCGGTCGGTGAACCAGAGGAGCCCCTCGTCGTCGAGGTGCCCGACGTCGCCGGAGTGGAACCAGCCGTGCGCGAACGCCGCCTCCGTCGCCTCGGGGTTGCCGAGGTAGCCGGTCATCGTGTGCGGACCGCGGTAGACGATCTCGCCCGTCTCGCCGCGGGGGAGGATCGTCCCCTCCTCGCCCATGATCTCGACGTGCACGTTGGCGACCGGCGTGCCGGCCGCGCCGGGGTGGGAGAGCTGGTGCTCGGGCCGGAAGATCGTCGTCGTCGGGCTCATCTCCGTCTGGCCGAAGAGGAGGTAGAAGCCGCAGTCGAAGACGTCGAGACAGCGCTTCAGCGTGTCCTGCGGCATCGGCGCCATCGCGTAGAGCGCGCGGCGCAGGCTGGAGAGGTCGCGCTGCCCGATCGTGGGGTGGTCGAGCATCTCGCGGTACATCATCGGCAGGCCGAAGATCTGGGTCAGCGACTCGCGCTCGATCAGCCCCAGCAGCGTCTCCGCGTCGAAGCCGCGCAGGACGTTGATCGACGCCCCGACCATGATCGCCGTGGTGCAGTGGCAGTTCAGCTGCGCGGTGTGGAACATCGGCATCATCGCCGCGAAGCGGTCGTCGCCCCGGAACTGCCCCTCGATCGCCATCGTCATCGACTCGAGGTAGACCGCGGCGTGGTTGCCGATCACGCCCTTGGGCGCCGAGGTCGTGCCGCTGGTGTAGAGGTACGTCAGCGGATCGCGGTCGCCGACGAGGTGCTCGGGCTCGGCGTCGTCGGCGTGCGCGGCCAGCGCGGAGAAGGCGGTGGCCGGCCGGCCGGCGACGGTCTCGGGGCCATCGCCGATCACGACGACGTCGCGCAGCGCCGCCGCGTCGGCCAGCGACGGGGCGATGACGTCGACGAGGCCCGCCTCGACGACCAGGCTTCGGGCCCCGGAGTCGTGGAGGACGTGGGCGACCTCGTCGGGACGCCACCCGAGGTTGATCGGCACGCAGACCAGGCCGGTCTTCGCGCACGCGTAGTAGGTGGCCAGGAACTCGATGCTGTTGCCCGACGCCAGGGCCACGGCGTCCCCGTGCGCCAGACCGCGGGCGCTGAACGCGTTGGCGAGCCGGTTGACGAGCGCGTTGAACTGCGTGTAGGTCAGGCGACGGTCGCCCTGGACGAGCGCCTCGGCGGTGGGGGTCCGCGAGGCGCTCCGCGTCAGGCTGTCACCGACGTTGATGCGGTGGATGAGGTTGTCGGACAGGGGATCGACGGGCATGCGCACGGCTCCGGGACGGGGATCCGCCGATCATATGGCGGGACCTCGGGGCGGTGGGACAGGAACCACCCGGAGCCCTCGACGTTCCGGCGAAGCGACCGTAATTCGGCGTAGAACACGGCGTGGTGATCGCCGCCGATCGGCCTGGGGCGTTGCGAAACTCCGCAGTGTGCACAGCGTCCGCATGCCCTAGGCTCGCAGCCGTCGACGATCCCCACGGCGACTCCAGTACCCGATCCAGGATCGTCTTCGTGTCCACGTTCGCACCGTCCCTCCGCCCTGCCCGCACGCGCAGGCCGGCCACCGTCACCGCCCGGGAGCTCGAGATCATCGAGCTCGTCGTCGACGGGTTGACCAACCCGGAGATCGGGCTCCGGCTCGAGATCTCGCCGCGCACCGTGCAGTCGCACCTCGCGTCGGCGATGCGCAAGCTCGGCACCCGCACAAGGACGCAGCTCGCCGTCTCGGCGCTCCGCGCGGAGCTCGTCGAGCTGCACCCCGCGCCCGCGCTGCTGCCCGCCCCCGTCGCCGGGGTCCCGTCGCTGACCGCGGCGGATCTCGCCGCCTGACGACCCGGTGCCGCAACAGGCGGGATCGGCGACGGGCTCCGCGCGAGAGGGCATCGCGAACGCCGCGCTGGAGATGCTGGGGGAGGCGGGGCTCGACGACCTCGTCCGTGTGCTGACGCCCGAGCGGCTGGCGACGGTCGGCTCGTGGTCGCCGTCGACCGTCAGGTATCACTTCGGTGGCCGCCGCGACGAGGACGGTCCGCGGGACTTCGCCTTTCGCCGGCGCAAGCTGGCGCTCGCGGTGCTCGACCTCGTGGTGGAGCGGACGGAGGAGTCGACCGAGGCAGCGATCGAGCGCTGGCGCGCGGCGATCGACGACCTGCCGATCGACCAGGACCTCGACGGGGTCCTGCGGGCGGTGGTCGACAACATCGCCTCGTTCGTCCCCGGCGCATCGGAGGACGACATCTCCGCTCGTGACCGCGCCTACCACCTGGCCGTGGCCGTCGCCGACGAGGACCCCGACGCCGCGAGGCTCCTGCGGGCCTCGCGCCAGCGGCAGATCGCGGCGTGGGCCCCGGCGCTCCGGGCGTTCCTGGACGCGGTCGGACTCGAGCTCCGTCCCGAGCAGCGGATCGAGGACCTCGCCAACGCGCTCTACGCGCTCTTCGACGGGCACCTGCTCCGCCTGCGCTTCGATCCCACGTCCCGCGCGCCGTGGTTCGCCGACGTGATGTTCGCGGTGATCGAGTCGTTCACGGCTCCGCGCGGCGACGGGTCGGCGGGATCCCTCGTGCGCCGGCCGCGGGCCTAGCGCCACGGCGGGACCACGCCGGCCCGGGCCCGCCTGCTCCTGCCGGGCCTGCGGGCCCGGCGACCTCCCCCTCGGCGGGCTCGCATCCGGCGAGCTCCCGCCGCATGGGACCTCGCCCGTTCCCGAGGCCGCCCGGTCCGGGGGCTCGTCGTCTTCGACCGGCGAGCGGACCTGCGCGGCGCCTGCGCCCCGCGCTTCCCGCAGGCGCGGCGCTCAGGGGGGTGTCGCGTGGGCCCCGCCAAACGGCCTAGGCCATCACCGCAAACATATTTGCGTGTTCCAAGAGTGAGTCAAATGGCGGACGTGAAGTCTCGCAAGTCCCGTGTTGGTCCCGTGTGGATCCGCCGTTTTGCGGACGTGAATCTTCGCAGTGGGGCGCGCCGTTCGGCCGACGGTGGCGGGCGCGGCGTCGGCTCGCCACTCGCGGGGTCGACGGCAGCCGCCTCCGCGCGGGGCCGGGGGGCGCCTCGGCCCGCAGAAACGTCGAGCAGTACGGGGGATCTCGGAATGCCTGCGGGATACCCGGTGCAGTCGGTGTCCTTGCTGGCGGTGCGGTCAGGCGCAGTTCCGAGGCGCCTGCGCGCTCCCTCCGGGTGCCCCGTTCCCGGCGTGCATGTTCCGTATACGTTTGATGGCGTACGCCATGTGGCCTATCGGGTTTACGTGTCTTGTGAAGCGCCGCAAACTTTCCGCTTGCGCGAGAATTATGTGTGGTAGAACTCCCGGCGGCTGGGCACGTCCCACCAGGAATGCAACGCGGCGACGTGCCGCACAAACAAGGGGTTCCACCATGCAGGCTTCAAGCCCGCGCTTCGCGACTCGGTTCTCGACCCGAGGTCTCATGCAGTCCAAGGTCAGCCGCGTCGCGCTTCTCGCGACCGTCGGCGTCCTCGCCGTTCCCGCCATGGCCCAGGCCGACGGCAGCGCCGCCGTCTCCGGCGGCCAGCTGACCTTCGTCGACGACGCCGGCTCCGCCGCCCAGCTCCGGATCGCGAAGGGCGCGGTCGCCGGCGAGTACGTCATCCGCAACACCGCGGCCGGCGGCGTCGTCCCGGGCACGGCCGGATGCACGCCGACCGCCCAGGCCGCCGGTCCCGGCAACCTCCTCCCGGGCACGGCCGCTCAGCGCCTGGTCTGCGTCAACGTCACGTCGATCCGCCTGCTGCTCGACAACGGCAACGACACGCTCGGCACCGACCCGACGAACATCAACATCATCCAGGGCGTCGCCGGCACCCCGGCGGACGTCCCGATCACGGCCTTCGGCCAGACCGGTGACGACACGATCATCGGCGGCTCGGCCGCCGACCACCTCGAGGGTGGCTCCGGCACGGACACGCTCGTCGGCTCGGACGGCAACGACGAGCTGCTCGGCGGCGCCGACGACGACGCCTTGAACGGTGGTGCCGGCAACGACACCTTCAACGGTGGTACCGGCAACGACTCGAACGCCGCCGCGACGGCCGCCGAGCAGGCCGGCAACGACACCTTCGTGTCGACCCCCGGCGACGGCACCGACGTCTACGTCGGCGGTACCGGCGTCGACAAGGCGGACTACAGCGCCTACACGTCGGTGGACCCGAACATCACGCTGAACGCGAGCGGCACCGCGGTCAGCGGCGCCCCGGGCGAGAACGACAACATCGCCCGCGACGTGGAGAGCCTCACCGCCGGTGGTGGCGACGACACGCTGATCCCGAACGTCTTCTCGGGCGCCGAGCTGCACACCGACGGCACGATCGACGGCGGCGCGGGCGAGGACAGCGTCCAGTTCACGAACCGCAACACGAGCGTCAACGTCACGCTCGACGGCGTCGCGGACGACGGCGGCACCACGACGGCGCCGCAGCCGACCCCGATCAACGAGAAGCTCAACGTCCTCCCGTCGATCGAGAACATCACGGGCGGCACCGCGAACGACACGCTGAGCGGCGACGACGACGACAACGACATCTACGGCCTCGCCGGCAACGACACGATCAAGGGCAACGGCGGCGACGACTTCCTCGAGGGCGGGATCGACAACGACTCCCTCGACGGCGGCGCCGGCGACGACGCGCTCGACACCAACACCAACGCCGCGAACGGCTCGGACACGCTGAAGGGCGGCGACGGCAAGGACTCGGTCTGGTACTACTACCGCCCCGCGGCGAACTACTCGATCTCGCAGGACGGCAACGCCAACGACGGCGCGCCGGGCGAGAACGACAACGTCCAGGCGGACGTCGAGGTCCTGACGACCTCGTTCGCGGGCGGCGCCGACACGGTCAACGCGTCGGACGTCGACAACGACATCTACACGTACGGCGGCAACGACACGGTCAACGCCGGCGGCGGCGACGACGACGTCTACTCCTTCGACGGCGACGACACGATCAACGGCGGGTCCGGCAAGGACCACGTCGAGGCGGGCGCGGACAACGACACGGTCAACGGCGGCGACGACGACGACGACCTGTACGGCCAGACGGGCAACGACACGGTCAACGGCAACGCCGGCAACGACCTGGTCCACGAGGACGGCGCCGCCAACGGCGCGGACGCCCTCGCGGGCGGCACCGGCACCGACACGATCGACTACGCCAGCCGCTCCAGCAACATCCGGGTCGACTTCGACGGCACGGCGAACGACGGTCAGCTCGCCGAGGGCGACAACGTCGCCGGCGACTTCGAGACGATCGACACCGGCTCCGGCAACGACACGGTCATCTCCGACGACGACGCGGAGACGATCAACACCCGCGCCGGCAGCGACAACGTGACCTCCAAGGGCGGCGCCGACACGATCGACACCGGCGACGACAACGACACGATCAACGCCGGCGACGGCAACGACGCGATCAAGGCCGGCAACGGCTCGGACGTGGCCAACGGCGGCCAGGGCGACGACACGTTCGACGCCAACGACCTGTACCTGCTGGGCGGCGTGCCGTCGAGCGACCAGTACAACGGCGGCGTCGGCGGCAACGCCGCGGGCGACGGCAGCGACACGGTCAGCTACGGCACCCGCGCGGACGGCCTGCAGCTGACGCTCGACGGCGTCGCGAACGACGGCTTCATCGCCGGCGACGTGCCGGAGGGCGACAACCTGAAGGTCGACAACCTCAACGGCGGCGTGGGCCCGGACTCGATCGTCGGCAACGCCGACACGAACGTCCTCCACGGCGGCGCGGGCAGCGACGAGATCGACGGCGACGCCGGCGACGACCAGGTCTTCGGCGACGCGGGCTCGGACATCCTGGACGGCGGCGCCGGCCAGGACGCGATCTCGGGTGGCATCGGCACCGACAACATCCTGATCCGCGACGGCGAGAACGACACCGCCGACGGTGGCGCGGGCACGGACTCGGCCATCGCCGACGCCCTGCCGCTCGATCCGGCCGCGGGCCTGACGACCATCGAGGTCATCAACCGCGGTGACGGCTCGCCCACCACCGGCCCGACGGGCGCGACCGGCCCGGCCGGTCCTGCCGGCGCGACGGGCGCCACCGGCGCTGCGGGGACGAACGGCACCAACGGCGAGCGCAACGCCCCTCGGGGCTCACGGCCCGACGTGCACACGAGGATCGCCTGGGACACGGAGATCGCACGACTCGCCCACGCGCAGCAC